>NZ_RZTO01000353.1:0-5993 GCF_003997225.1 Mesorhizobium sp. M2C.T.Ca.TU.002.02.1.1 | reverse complement strand
AGCTCGGAGGATGGGATGGCTATCCCAAGTCCAAGCCGCCAGGCCCTATTACCTTCCGCCACGGCCTTCAGTACTTCCAATCCATCGCACGTGGCTGGAGCCTACGAGATGTGTGAATCTCCTAGACGAAGTGGGGAGAGGTGGCTCGGCGAAGCCGAGACGGAGAGGGGAGCGCCCTACGAAGGCCCCTCTCCGTCCGCTTCGCGGACACCTCTCCCCGCCGGTGGCGGGGCGAGGAACCCAGGCCCTGAAACGCTGGCGGGACAGCGCCCCCTCCGTCCTGCCGGACATCTCCCCCACGAGGGGGCAGATCAGCAGTTCCGGCGCCTCCGCTTCCTCTCGAAGGGGAAGTCAGCGCTTCACCACCACATGCGGCGCGAATGTCTTCACCGCGTCCACCAGGTCCTGCCCCCTCGCATCCAGCGAGGAGATCTCCATATGCACGATGTTCCGCCCGAAAGGCATCAGGCCGAAGGCGTTGGCGGAAGAATAGCGGATCGCGTCGGGCGGCTCCTCGGTGAGCTCGAAATTGAGCATCGCCGCGCCCTTGCCACCGGCGGCAAGCCGCACGCTGCGCACCTTGCTCCACGGCACCAGCACGTCGCCCGCGCGGATATCGCGAAAACCCTGGCTGTTCAGCACCACCTTGACGGAAGTGTCGAAAGCGCCGCGCGCTATTGATGCGCCGAGCCCGAGGCAGGCGGCGCCGAGCAGCGCGATCCACAGCACATGCCCGCCATCCGCGCCCGAGGCCACGCCCTGCAGCGCGCCGAAGCCGAAAATGCCGCCGATCAGGAACGGCCCGAGCGCCGGAAGGATCTTTCCCGACGGGCTGTTGCGGAGTTCGAGCGGCGCGGCCATGGCCTTGGCACTCAACGCTCCGCTCTCAGAAGAGTCCAGATCCAGCCGATAAAGGTCAGCACCAGGAACGGATAGCCGAGCGCCGGCAGCGGCGACGAGGTGGGCAAAAGCGGTGCCCCCCACAGGATCATCAGCACCGAGAAAGCGAAGAGCACGGCGGCGACGAAAGCCGTGAGCCGCATCCAGAGCGCGAAAGCGGCCTGCGCGCTGACCATGACCAGCCCCGCCGCCAAGAGCAATTCCAGGAAAAGTGCGCAGCGGTTTTCCGTCCGGAATTGCGGACAAACAGAAACAGCGCAATGCCGCCGGCATAGGAAGGCACGGAAGCCTGCAGCCCCGCCGCATTGCCGGCCAGAAGCGGGCTCTCGCCGGCAAGGAAAGTGAGGAAGCCGGCCGCGACGAGGTCATTGCCGAGCCGCTGGTATTTCATGGTGAGCAGCGCCGCCGCCACGACGACGCCCACACCGTCGATGGTCCACAACGTCTCGCGCAGCGCATCGCTGGCGACAAAGGTGCCCGCCATGCCTAACGCGCCGCCGATGGCGAGGCCGATCGCGGCGACGGTGTCAGAGGTGGAGCGTATGCGATGTCTCCCCAAGCCGGGGAGAGGATACGCCGATGTGGGGTAGGATCAAAGGTGTCGCGACTACCGAAATTCGCCCCTGGTCTGTGCCAATATCCCAGACAGAGCTATACCTGCCGTCAACGCTCGACTTCCACTCTTATTCCCATATTGACTTGGGCAATATTCGGTGCCCTTAGTATTAGCCGATTTTCTAATGGGCGGGGGTGGGCAAATGGCTTGGGACGACGGTTTAACTCGTAGATCGCCTGCACACGGGATTGCGGCGGATGAAGGCTCACGGATTCGAACCATAGCCGGCCCAGGGACGGGAAAATCCTTCTCGATGCGTCGGCGTGTTGCTAGGCTCATTGAGACTGGGATTGAACCCAGCCGCATCCTCGCGGTGACATTCACTCGGATTGCCGCAGAGGATATCCGGCGAGAGTTAAACGGCCTTGAAATAGAGGGGGCGCAGGAAATTTCCGCCAGGACGCTCCACAGCCTTGCGATGCGGATTTTGAGAAAGCAACAGGTAATCGACGCACTCGGTCGGGTTACGCGGCCACTGTTCGGGTTTGAGACTGAGCCACTACTTTTCGATCTCGACAATGGCCAATTTGGTAACAAGCGAGCCCGTCATGACCGCATGCAGGCCTATGAGGCCGCGTTTGCTCGATCTCAAGATGAAGATCCAATCGACTCGGCCACCGGCATTGATCGGCACTTCCGCCGAGCACTTGTTTCGTGGATGACGTTTCATAAATGTATGCTTCTCGGTGAGGTTATACCTTTTCTTTACATATACCTTCGGGATAATCCGGCTTCACCGGAGTTTGATGACTACGACCACGTATTGGTGGATGAATATCAGGATTTGAACAAAGTTGAGCAATCCGTAATAGAACTTCTTTCACGAGAATCTGACGTGATAATCGTCGGAGACGATAACCAGTCAATATATAGTTTTAAGCATGCCCATCCCGCAGGGATCATAGAGTGGGAGGAAGGCAACCAAGAGCGATCTGATCATGAGTTGACAACGTGCTTCCGGTGCCCCGAACGGGTAGTGGCCATGGCTAACAGCCTTATAGCCAACAATCCGCATGGAGATGATCACCCACTACGGGTGCGCACAGAGAATGGCGAAGGGATGGTTCGAATTCTGCAGTTCGTTGGAATTGCCGAAGAGGCCGACGGAATAACCGCCGACATCGTTGCCAAGATTGGGCAGGGTGAGGATCCCGGAAACATCATAGTTCTTACGCCGCGAAAGCGACTTGGACTCGAGATCTCAAATCGGCTCCGAGAAGCTGGGATAGGTTGTCGAGACTACTTGTCCGAGAGTGAGCTTGAAAGCCAAGAAGTCACTGAGCGCCTCGCGCTACTGATGGTGGCGTGCGATCGGGATGATCGACCTGCCCTTCGTTGGCTTCTCGGTTACCCAAGTGCGGACTATCGAAAGGGGCAGTACCAAAGGCTACGAGAACTCTGCGAGGAGAACGACGCGTCCCCGTGGGAGATGATGGAGAGGGTGGTTGCAGGAGAGGTGGCTTTGCCAGCTTCTCGAACACTTCGGGAGAGATTTTCGGAAATAAGGCGGACAGTTGAGCGACTGTCAGAGCTGGACAGCGCCGAAGATGTCTTGGATGAACTCTTCCCGCCGAATGACGACCAATTTCGGCGCATCCGAGAGCTTTTTGAAGGAGACGTTGACGAAGATACTCAACTATCCGAGGTGCGTCGGCTTGTACTTGAAAAGATGTATGAACCTAATTTTCCAGAAGATGTTGACTACGTCCGGATCATGACGCTGTACGGAAGTAAGGGGCTGGGTAGCAACGTTGTATACATTACCAGTCTCGTCGATGGGCTCCTGCCTCGCTTCGCTGACGACGGAGACGATGCAGCCACTAGACGACGCAAACTAGAGGAACAAAGGAGACTGTTCTATGTTGCCCTGACTCGGGTTAAAGCCGATGTGGCGAATGGAAAGCCTGGTGAATTGTGCCTATCCAGTTTTAGACAATTTGAATGGGCAGAGGCGCACAATATGAACAATGGCAATGTAAATGCTCGTGCCAGTAGATTTCTTTCCGAACTCGGTCCTCGAGCTCCTCGCCCGGTCCGCGCGAACTAGTCCGCGTTGGCGGTATACGCATGCCTAGTCGGTGCTACGAGTAGTGATCGCTCCGTTGCTGAAGGCGCATCCTACTGGCATTTCGCACGCGATCTCGCCGCTATGTTGATCTTCAATCCCCCATCTTCAGCGCCTGGATAAACGCCTCCTGCGGGATATCCACCTTGCCGAACTGGCGCATCCGCTTCTTGCCCTCTTTCTGCTTGTCGAGCAGCTTGCGCTTGCGGGTCACGTCGCCGCCGTAGCATTTGGCGGTGACGTCCTTGCGCAGCGCCGAGACGGTCTCGCGGGCGATGATGCGGCCGCCGATGGCGGCCTGGATCGGGATCTTGAAGAGGTGCTGCGGGATCAGCTCCTTCAGCTTCTCGCACATCTGCCGGCCGCGCTTTTCCGCCGCCGAGCGGTGCACCAGCATGGAGAGCGCGTCGACCGGCTCGTCATTGACCAGGATCGACATCTTCACCAGGTCGCCCTCGCGATAGTCGGTCAAATGATAGTCGAAGGAGGCGTAGCCCTTGGAGATCGATTTTAGGCGATCATAAAAATCGAAGACGACCTCGTTGAGCGGCAAATCGTAGGTCAGCATGGCGCGCTTGCCGACATAGGAGAGATCGGCCTGGATGCCGCGCCTGTCCTGGCAAAGCTTCAGGATGCCGCCGAGATAATCGTCCGGCGTCAGGATGGTGGCGCGGATCCACGGCTCCTCGATCGAGGCGATCTTGACCACGTCGGGCATGTCGGCCGGGTTATGCAGCTCCTTCACCGTGCCGTCGATGAGGTTCATGCGGTAGACGACGGAAGGCGCGGTCGCGATGAGGTCGAGGTTGAACTCGCGCTCAAGCCGTTCCTGGATGATTTCGAGGTGCAGCAGCCCGAGGAAGCCGCAGCGGAAGCCGAAGCCGAGCGCGGCCGAGGTTTCCATCTCGTATGAGAAGGAGGCGTCGTTGAGGCGCAGCTTGCCGACGGCGGCGCGCAGGTCCTCGAAATCGGCGGCGTCGACCGGGAACAGGCCGCAGAACACCACCGGCTGCGCCGGCTTGAAACCGGGCAGGGCCTTTTGCGTCGGGCGGCGGTCCTCGGTGATGGTGTCGCCGACGCGGGTGTCGGCCACTTCCTTGATCGAGCCGGTGAAGAAGCCGAACTCGCCGGGGCCGAGCTCGTCGACATTGACGCGGGCCGGCTTGAACACGCCGGTACGCTCGACGAGATACTTGGCGCCCGTGCCCATCATGCGGATGGTCTGGCCCTTCTTCATCACGCCGTCGATGATGCGCACCAGCACGATGACGCCGAGATAGGCGTCGTACCAAGAGTCGACCAGCATGGCTTTCAGCGGCGCGTTGATGTCGCCCTCGCGCGGCGGCGGCAGCTGGTGGACGATCGCCTCCAGCACGTCCGGCACTCCCAAACCGGTCTTGGCCGAGATCAGCACGGCGTTGGAGGCGTCGAGGCCGATCACCTCCTCCACCTGCTCGCGGATGCGCTCCGGCTCGGCCGCCGGCAGGTCGACCTTGTTCAGCACCACGACGATCTCGTGGTTGTTGTCGATGGCCTGGTAGACATTGGCCAGCGTCTGCGCCTCGACGCCTTGCGAAGCGTCGACCACCAGCAGCGAGCCCTCGCAGGCGGCCAGCGAACGCGACACCTCATAGGCGAAGTCGACATGCCCGGGCGTGTCGATGAGGTTCAGCACATAGTCCTCGCCGTTCTTGGCGCGGTAGTTCAGCCGAACGGTCTGGGCCTTGATGGTGATGCCGCGCTCGCGCTCGATATCCATCGAGTCCAGCACTTGCTCCTTCATGTCGCGCTCCTCCAGCGCGCCGGTGAGCTGGATCAGCCGGTCGGCAAGCGTGGATTTGCCATGGTCGATATGGGCGACGATGGAGAAATTGCGGATGTGGTCGAGCGGCGTCGTCATGCCGCGCGCTTTAGCAGGGGCGCGGTTGAGGGGCAAGCGGCGGGGGGTTAGCCGATCTCCCCCCTTGCGGGGGAGATGGCCGGCAGGCCAGAGGGGGGGTGTGACGGATCGCGGCGTAGATGCCATGTTCTCGAGCTTCTCAACCTGGGCGGTTGTTCACGCTTGAGTGCTCGCGTTGGATGAAATGTCGGCGGGACAGCACCCCCCTCTGCCCTGCCGGGCATCTCCCCCGCAAGGGGGGAGATCGGCTGTACTTCACGCCCCGCTCACGAAATATTCAAAACCGCTTAAATATTCATGCACCGCTTTGGCGCATGCTTCGCACCCGACCAACTTGCTGCCCAAGACGACGAAGGCCCTGAAATGTCCCGTTCCGCCCGAAAGTTCAGCCTGGCCGCGGTGGCCAAGACGGCGATGCGATTTCTCGCCCGCCGCGATGGCTCGATGATGCCGATGATGGTGCTGCTGACGATCCCGCTGGTGGCGGCGGTGGGCTTTTCGGTCGACTACAC
>NZ_RZTO01000352.1:0-5994 GCF_003997225.1 Mesorhizobium sp. M2C.T.Ca.TU.002.02.1.1 | reverse complement strand
CTCCGGGATAGGAATTCGACACCTTTATATTTTCCTCGACGACTTCTCAGAGCTTCCTATCGACGCCATGTCCATACTTGTCGATAGTATTCTGGCACCGCTAAACAACTGGTCTAATGAGCTAATAAAATTCAAAGTTGCCGCCTACCCGGGTCGTATATATTTGGGAAAAATCGACGCAACAAAAATCGATGAGATCTATCTGGACACATATCGCCTCTATGGATCCAGCGATGTTTCTTCTATGGAGACCAAGGCCGTCGATTTTACATTTCGATTGCTCGACAGCCGCTTTAGCTATTTTCTTGAAACGGGATTTGACGTCTTTTGTGACACCGATGCCCACGAGGTTTATAGGCAGCTCTTTTTTGCAAGCATGGGGAATCCTCGCATCCTAGGGCATCTCCTGCACAATCTGGGCGAAACGCATGTCGGCTACGGAAGGCGCATCGGACCACGCGCCATCCAAGATGCGGCTGCCCGCTACTACGAAGAGAAAGTGGAACCGTTTTTTGGCATTCAGAAATTCGCTCATGAGTCGTTTGCTGAGCGGTCGTCAATTTTCAGTCTGAAAGAACTCCTTGAGTCCATCGTTAGCCAAGCGAGGAAATTGAGGGATTACAAGGGCTCAGCCGTCACAAAGGAAATCTCAGGCAGGACCCCGTCTAGCCATTTTCATATCGTCAGCGAATTTGAGTCAATCCTCTCGACCTTGGAGTTGAACTTCTTTATTTCTAAGTATTACGAAATGAAAGATCGAGACGGACGAAAAGTATCAGTCTTTGCTCTCAATTATGGCCTATGTCACCGATATAGCATTGCCTTTGGCCGACCAACATCCTTGAGGGAACACAGACTCTATTTTGTTGAACGAATTTTCGACTATTCTCCCATACTTAGAAAATATCTTCAGAAGAACCAGGAGATTAAATGCGACGCGTGTGGCGAGGTCCAAAGCTTAGACAAACTTGAAAGCTTAAAGCTATTCGACATGCTTTGCCCCGTTTGCAAGAAGGGAACTTGCAGCGTATCTAATCTTTCACGAAAATACGAAGCGATTATTAAGGATATAAACTCTGAGCTTCTGCTCCCCAACACAGAACTTGGGATATTGGAAACGTTGTATCCAGAAGCTTCGGGCTTAGCCGCCGCAGACATAGCGGGTGAGTTAGATTGCTCCTATCAGCTGGTTGGAAAGCGTGGAAAGATCATGGCCGAACGGGGCCTTGTGGAGCGGGAAAAGAACGCCAAGAACCGCAGAATCTTTTCCATCACGCAAAAAGCGAGAGAGGAATACTTCGACCAAAACTCCGATCGAAAGCTGTCCGTTCCTGACTGACAAAACCAGTGGCGCAGGAATAATCCCTGCGCCACTGCTAGCCTGCAACTCTTTCATTTGGAACGAAAGGATTCCGTCATGCGCCGAAATCGGCTTTGGTGAACCTGGCCACAGCCGAAACAGCATCGGCGGGCAGGCCACCAGCCAGCGTCCTCGCCACCTTCGCAAGATCGCCGGGCGTTGTGGATGGGCCGGGTGGCAGCTCATCGAGATCACGGCAGCGGCCGGAATTGCGCCTTCCGGCGAGCAAAGGCATCTCGCCTGCGGGGCTTTTTTTGCCCTTCACCGCACCTACCGGAGGGCTTGAACACCCTGGGACTGCCATGTCATTTCGCGAAGCTGCGAGAGAACGGCGTTCTCGAATTGCGAGGCCTGGTGAAACTCACTAGTGACCACGCCCAGCTTGCGCGGCGGTAGGCCGTCCCGCAAGGGAATCACGGCGAGGCCGGGCAGCGGGCATGATCTGGCGGCGATCTCGGGGACGACGGTCAGGCCGATATTCTGCTGCGCGAGCTGGCAGCCGGTCATAAGCTGGCGCACTTCGACGACGGTTTTTGGCTGCAGGCCGGATCGCTCGGACATCATGGCGAGCCAGTTGCCCGATGTCGTTCCCGAGGGAAAGCGGATGAAGGGCTCGGCAAGCACATCCTCGTCACCCAACTCGGACCGCGCGGCAAGCGGATGCGACGTCGACAGGACGACGCAGGCGCCGTCCTGGCAAAGCGGCTCGAACAACAGGCCAGGCGATGGGACGAAGACGCTGCTGATGCCGAAATCGATCTCGTTCGACCTCACAAGCTGGAACGCCTCCTCGCTGTCGATCTCCACGATATCGAGCACATGGCTCGGAAATCTGGGCCGCAGCGCATGGAAGGCGGGGCCGATGAACATCGCGGCAAAGGAAGCCACGCTGGCAACCCGCAGGATCTGTTCGGTGCCGAGGCTTAGCGAGGCAAGTTGATCGACAATCGCCTCGTTGCCCGCAACAAGCCGACGGAGGCCCGGCAGCAGCGAGCTGCCGGCAGGGCTGAGCCGAAGCCCTTCACGGTCGCGAACCAGCAGCGCGAAGCCCAGTTGTCTCTCCAACTGCGTCACGTGCTGCGAGATGGCCGGCTGGGTAAGGCCCAGCACGTCCGCCGCCTGGGTGAACGAGTTCAATTCCAGCACCGTCAGCAGGCTGCGCACGCGGCGCACGGATATTTCGTCGCGTCGGGAAAGCATGGCAATGCCTCCATAAGAACCTTCGAACCACCATAAAGAAATGTTATTTCCTGCTGTATTCATAAGCAACTATCGTCCGCTGCAACGATGTGCGGAGGCTTGGGATGACGGCTCGCGATTCAGGGATCCACAGAATTCATGCCCGCAGGAATCATTCCTGCTACGGAATGGGCCTGGGCATCATCATCCTCGACGAGGTGTACCCGGGATTTCCCGGCGATGTGCGAAACGCGAGCGCCTATTCCTTTCCTATCCAGTACGAAATCGCCGAAGGCGTCGACATCCAGAACCTCGTACGGGGCGACGACAAGCAAGCCTTGCTGGAGCCGATCGTCAGGGCCGCGCGGAAACTGGAACGCATGGGATGCCGGGCGATCGCCGCCGAATGCGGCTACTTCGCCTGGTTCCAGAAGGAGATCGCGGCAAGTGTCGACGTGCCGGTCTTCGCGTCGAGCCTGCTGCAGGTACCTCTCGCCCAGATGACGATCGGCCCCGAAAGGGTCGTCGGCATTCTCGTCGCCGAGGGCGACCGGCTCAGTGACCGGCATCTCACGTCAGTGGGTGTGACGCTCGGGACGAACTACGTCGTTCACGGCGCCAAGGACGACGGGAAGACGCCTCAGTTCGACAGTCTCTGGACAAAGGACATCCGGCCAGAAATCCCGACCGCCGATTACGGCCCGGCGGAGCGCGATATCGTCAAGGTGGCGAAGGATTTCGCCGCCGCCCACCCTCGCATGGGAGCCATGGTGCTGGAATGCACCGGGTTCCAGCCCTTCGGCCGGGCGATACAGCGGGAGATCGACATGCCCGTGTTCAGCTGGTCGACCCTGCTGGACTACGCCTATTCCGTCGCCGTGCATCGGGATTTCTACGGCCATGTCTGACCCGCGCGACCAGCCTAGATGGAAAAGGCGCGGCCGAGACCGCGCCCTTCCTAAGCTTCTTCGGAGACCTGTTCCTCCCCGCGCGAGCCCTACTCCGCCGCCTCGTAGCCGGCGATGCCCTTGATCTCGAGGAAATCCTCGAGGCCGTATTCGGCATATTCGCGGCCGTTGCCGGACTGCTTGTAGCCGCCGAAGGGCAGGCCCGCGTCCCAGGTCGGATAGTTGATGTAGACATTGCCGGAGCGCATGCGGGCGGCCACGTCACGCGCCTTCTCGATGTCCTTGGCCTGGATGTAAGAAGCTAGGCCATAGACCGTGTCGTTGGCCTGCTCCACAGCCTGCTCGACCGTGTCGTAAGGCATGATCGACAGCACCGGCCCGAAGATCTCTTCCCTGGCGATGCGCATGTCGTGCGTGACGTTGGCGAAGACGGTCGGGCGGACGTAATAGCCGCGGTTAAGCTCGGCCGGGCGGCCGGGGCCGCCTGCAACCAGGGTTGCGCCCTCGTCGATGCCGCTCTGGATCAGGTCCTGGATCTTGTCGAACTGGATCTGGCTTACCACCGGGCCGAGCTTGGAGGCGGGCGCGTCGGCCGGGCCGACGGTGAATTTCTCCGCCGCCTTCTTCGCATAGCCCGCCGCCTCGTCGTGACGGTCGCGCGGCACGAACATGCGGGTCGGCGCGTTGCAGGACTGGCCGCTGTTGCCGAAGCAGCCGGCCACGCCCTTGGTGACGGCCCGCTCCAGATCGACATCGGGGAACAGGATGTTGGCCGACTTGCCGCCGAGCTCCTGATGCACGCGCTTGACCGTGTCGGCCGCCGCCTTGGCGACCAGTATGCCCGCCCGCGTCGAGCCGGTGAAGGACATCATGTCGACATCCGGGTGGCTGGCCAGAGCCTGGCCGACAGTCGGGCCGTCGCCGTTGACGAGGTTGAACACGCCCTTCGGCACGCCGGCCTCATCGATGATCTCGGCGAAGATGATGGCGTCGAGCGGCGCAATCTCGGACGGCTTCAGCACCATCGTGCAGCCCGCGGCGAGCGCCGGACCGACCTTGCAGGTGATCTGGTTGAGCGGCCAGTTCCACGGCGTGATCAGGCCGACGACGCCGATCGGCTCCTTGACGATCAGCGACGAGCCCTTGACGTGACGGAACTGGAAGGTCTTCAGCACCTCCGCCATCTTTTCCAGATGCGCAAGGCCGACGCCGACCTGGCTGTCCAGCGCCATCTGGCGCGGCGCGCCCATCTCGCGCGAGACGGCGAGCGCAAGGTCTTTGCTGCGCTTCTTGTAGACATCGATGACGCGGTTGAGGATGTCGAGCCGCTCCTCGACTTCAGTGAAGCCGAAGGTGGCGAAGGCGCGCTTGGCGGCGGCCACCGCCTTGTCGACATCGGCCTTGGAGCCCAGCGAAATCTGCGCGAAAGCGTCTTCGTTCGAGGGATCGATGACGTCGAGCGTGTTCGGCACAACAGGATCGACCCAGGCGCCGTCGATATAGAACTGCAGATTGTGTGACATGGTTTCGCTCCCTGCGGACCGCTTTGCTCGATTGTGGTGTGATGGTCGTCGTATATCGCCAGAAATAACGATGCGGCATGTGCTCTGTCAAACGCAAGCGAGAAGTGCTTGAGCCAGCGCGTCGGGAGTTGCGCCAGAGTTGGCGCCGCCGCATTCTCGACTAGAGCAGCGTATGCCCTGCCTCGCCCAGCAAGCGTATCGCCGCGGCGCCGTCCGCAGCCTTCACCAACAGATGGTCGCCGTCGAAGGTGGAGACGACGAAGACGCCCAGGCCATTTTCCGACAGCGGCCTGATGACCGACAGCACGATGCCGGTTTCGCCGAAGGCAAAGGGGCCTTCGAATTTGAAGGCGACCCAGTCGCTATCCTGCCTGACGCTATCCGGTACGCGACCCTGCAGACAGGTGATGGAAAGCTCATCCTCGGTTCTGGCGATGCTGACGAAACCCGGTCCGTCTGCCCAATCAGGAATGCCGTGCCCGGCTTCCAACCGCGAAATCGCATACAAGCCGGGCAGTTGCTTCAACCTGATCCCGGCAGGCTTCGTCGCGCTCCGGTTGGCGGTCATCCGGCGATCCTCTTGCTCATATAGACGGTCGTGCCATTCATGAACGGCTCTTCCCGGTCGACCGTATAACCCTGTCTCCGATAGAGCGACACATTCGCTTCGAACGCGCCGTTGGTCAGCAGGCGAAGCTCATCTCGCCCGGCTTCGCGCGCCTTGTGCTCCGCCCGTTCGAGCAACAACCGGCCGATTCCCCTGCCCTGCGCGTCCGGAGCGACGCAGACATTCTCGATCCAGAGGTGATCGTCGGCGAGCATGGTCTCGAGCATGCCGACAATGCGATCCTGCGCGACGGCGAGGTCGAACGGATGCTCTGCGACGGCCTTTTCGTAGTCGGCGCGCATCGGCAGCGGCTCGCGGCCGATCACCGGCACCCATTTGGCATAGGCGGCGCGCACGATATCGCGGATGGCAACGGCGTCCGCCGCCTCGGCCGCCCGGAACCGGATGGAAGAATTG
>NZ_RZTO01000351.1:0-5995 GCF_003997225.1 Mesorhizobium sp. M2C.T.Ca.TU.002.02.1.1 | reverse complement strand
CCCAAGTCCAAGCCGCCAGGCCCTATTACCTTCCGCCACGGCCTTCAGTACTTCCAATCCATCGCACGTGGCTGGAGCCTACGAGATGTGTGAATCTCCTAGCCCACTTCGTGGGGCGAGGAAGGTCTTCAATCCGGCCCAAACCCCGGGCTCGTCGGGCTGCCGTCATCGAGCTTCGACAGCCACTCCACCAGCGTCGGCCGATACCGCGTCAGGCCTTTGTAAGTTGCGAGCTCCTCCGGGAGGTCGCGGATGACGCGGTGCAGGCGGCGCGCCCATTTCGGCTGCGTGACCAATTCGTCCATCTTGATCAGGTAGCAGCGGATCGGGAAGACGATGGCGTTGGAGCGCGGCAGCCGCCAGAAGCTTTGCAGTTCGACCCGCAGATGCACCTTCTGGCCGACATTCTCCGGCGTGACGGTGGCGCGGTCCGGACCCCATTTGTGATAATTCTCGGGGCTGGTGTCGAGGCGCGGATTGATCGTCATCGTCCAGTTGAGGCGCCGGGCCGGCTTGCCCTGCTGGATGTTGGTGAGGAATTTCAACGCGCGGGTGAAGATGCCCTTCTCATGCGCCAAGGGCACCGGCGCGTGCCATTCGAAGAAGTTCATGCCGATGTCGAAATCGAGCGACCAGTCGGCCTGGGTGGTGACCATGCCGGCATCCATCCACAGATTGCCGTCGCGCTGGTCGAGGATGCAGAAATCGCCCTGGCTCTGGCGGGTGATGTATTCCATCGGGCCATAGGGCAGCGTCGAGGTGTCGCCGAAGGTGAAGGTGTCGTCGATGCCGAGCGGCCGGTTGATCCAGCGCCAGCGGTCGCCGTTCCGCTCCAGCGTGAAATGCTCGGGATAGCCAAGCGCCTGCTGCTCCATCAGAAGCTCGAGCAGGTCCCATCCGGCCAAGGTCATGTGCGGCAACGACTGGCAACGCAGCGGATCCTCGGCCAGCACCAGCGCGCGGTCTTGCATCTCGGCGACATAGTGCTCGTCGACGTCGATCAGGTTTTCGAGAACGCTGCCCTTCGGGCCGACGACATGCGGCTCGATGTTGACCGCGTACATGTAGGCGTCTTCGTTGAACGGGAAGGGAAAGCGCCTGATGTGCTCCGGGCTGTTCCTGAAGGTGTAGTCGTCGCGAAACGTTTCCTTGCGAAAGGTGATGCCCATTGACGCCTCCTATCTTTCCAGGACCAGCGACTTGCCCTCGAAGCGCGAGACGCAAGGCATGATCTTGCAGCCGGAACGGTGGTCTTCCTCGCTCAGCCAGTGATCGTTGTGGATGAACTTGCCGTCGGAAGAGATCACATTGGTTTCGCACTGGCCGCAGACGCCGCCGCGGCACAGATAAGGCGGGTCGACGCCCGCGGCTTCGATGGCTTCGAGCAGGCTCTGCTGCTCGCCGACGCGGATCGTCTTGCCGCTGACGGCCAAGGTCACGTCGAAAGGCGCGCCGGGCTGTGGGGCCGCGAAATGCTCGAAATGCACGGTCTCCGGCGGCCAACCGAGGCTAGCGGCGCGATCGCGCACCCAGTTGATCATGCCGGCCGGACCGCACACATAGAGATGCGTGCCGAGCGGTTGCGAGGACAAAAGCTTATCGAGATCGATGCGTTCCTCGCGGTCGTCGTGATAGAGCCTGACCCGGTTGCCGTAGCGCTGCTGCAGGACATCGGCGTAGGTGCCCAGCGAAGCGGTGCGGCAGGTGTAGTGCAGCTCGAAATTGCCGCCGGCGCCCGCCAGCTGCGACGTCTGCGCCATGAAGGGCGTGATGCCGATGCCGCCGGCCAGCATCAAATGCTTCTTAGCCCTGAGATCCAGCGAGAACAGATTGACCGGATAGCTGATCACCATCTCCAGCCCGGGCTTGACCTGCCGGTGCATGAACAGCGAGCCGCCGCGGCCGACATCGTCGCGCCGCACCGAGATCGTGTATTCGCGCGTATCGAGCGGCGAGCCCATCAGTGAATAGGGATTGAGCCGGGTGCGGTCGCCGTCGCGCATTTCGACCACGACATGGGCGCCGCCGGAAAAAGTCGGCAGCAGCCCGCCGTCGCGGCGACGGAAATGGAAGCGGGTGACGAGCTCGTTGACGGGAACGACGTCGCTGACGACGACATCGAGCTTGGTGGTGCCGGTGCTCATGGGAAAGCCTCCTCCATCGGAGGAATCTCGGAGCGATCCTCGGCGTTGATGCACACGCCCTGGAAGGCGGCGAGGCGCCTTGAATAGTGATCGCGCACCAGAAGCAGCAGGCCGCAATGCGAGCAGAGCGCCGGCTGCGTCGTCACATTCTCGGTGATGCCCTTGCAGTGCACGCATTGCATGCGGCGCGCCAGCGAGCCACGATGCTCGGTCTGCATGGAGGTGTGGTCGATGCCGGCTTCGAGCGCCGCCTGCATGGCCTGGCCGATCAGGCCCTCGGTGCCGGCAAGATAGAGCCGCAGGCCCATATGGGCGTTGGTCAGCGTCTGCTTGAGACGCGGCAGGAGGCTGGCGAAGGACGGCGCGATATGGAGTTGCGCCGGCTTCAATGCTTCAAGGGCCGCGACATGCCTGCCCTCGGGGCCCGGAATGAAGACGATCTCGGCGCCGTCGAAAAAGCCGGGCGGCGCCTTGCCGGCCATGTCGGTGATCGCCAGCGCGCCTTCCGCATCGGCGATGAAAAGGTGGTGCTTGCCGGGCTGCGGAGAGAGCGTTCCGTAAATGGGCCGGCTGATGATCGTCTTGGCTGCCATTCGTCCTTAGATCAGTTGGAGCATGATCTTTTCCGAAAACCGGTTCCCACTTTCGGGATCATGCTCGAGTGCCTTAAAACCCCTCCCCGTTGATGACGCCTCAACCCTTGGCGGTGCGCTTGGTCTTCTTCGGATCGTCGAACGGCAAGGGCTGCGCTGTCGCTTCGATCGAACCGCTCCTGTTGCGGATCTCGAGCTTGGTGTCCTTGACCGCGCAGTCGACGTCGAGACGGGCGATGCCCATCGATTTCTCGACCAGCGGCGAATACATGGCGCAGGTCACCACGCCGACCTTTTTGCCGTCGCGATAGACCGGCGCGCCTTCGTCCGCCGGTTCCTTGCCGTCGAGCAGCACGCCATAGATCTTGAAGCGTTCCTTGCCCTTCAGCCGGTAGTGTTCCTCGGCGCCGCGGAAGCCGGTCTTGCCGGGGCTGACGGTGAAGTCGAGGCCGAGCTCCCACAGCGTGTCGCCAGGGCCTTCGTTCTCGAACGGATATTTCTGCGAATTGTCGTAGGGGTAGAAGAGCAGGTAGCTCTCAACGCGCAGCATGTCGAGCGTGGTGAAGCGGCACGGGATGATGCCGGCGCTCTTGCCCTCGTCGAGGATGCGGTCCCAGATCGTGCCGGCGTCCTGGCCGCGGCAGAATATCTCGTAGCCGCGCTCGCCCGTGTAGCCGGTGCGCGAGATCATGACGGGCAAGCCGAAGAGCTGCGTCTGCATGTGATGGAAGTAGTTAAGGTCGCGGATGCCCGGCACATGCTTGGCGAGATAGTCGACCGCGGTCGGCCCCTGCAGCGACAGGTCATGCAGATTGTCGTCGAAGCGCAGCGACACATCGCGACCCATCGCCGCCCGCTGCAATTCCTCATGGCCGGTGCCGGAGCCATGCACCACCATCCACGAGTTCGGGCTGATGCGGTAGAGGATGCAGTCGTCGGTGAATTTGCCGGCCTCGTTCAGCATGCAGGCATAGGCCGACTTGCCGGGATAGATCTTCTCCACGTCGCGCGTCGTGGCGAGGTCGATGAGATGCGAGGCGTGCGGTCCCGTGATATGAACCTTCTTCAAGCCGGAGACGTCCATCAGCCCGGCCTTGGTGCGGATCGCGATATATTCCTCGTCGGCATCCTTGTCATAGGTCCAGGCGGTGCCCATGCCGCTCCAGTCCTCGAGCTTCGAGCCGAGCGCGCGATGGCGATCCGCCAGGGTCGAGAATCTCCAGGATGCCGTCATCCGATCGTCCTCCGTGCAATCTAGGTCGCTTTAAGCGGTTGCTGTTCCCTGCTCCTGCTTGGCGGCGGAGCTTGCTCGAATATTGACCGCAAACGGCGAAGCCCTGCAATCCCCTTGAAGCAAATAATTTCATTGTCAGGCAAATTTCTTGACTGGGAACAAACGGTTTACGATGCGTAAATCCGGCTTGACAATTTCGGGAATCGGGCAGAACTTATGAAAAAAATTTCACTCTGTTGAAAGAGTGGACGCCCGGTCGATTTCGGGGCCGGACGTCGCCAGAAGGGGAAAACCGATGTCCGACCTGCAGCAGCGCATCGAAGCGCTGTACCGTTCCGACGTGCGCGGATCCGTGCTCCTGATCGTTTGCCTATGGGCGACGATCCTCTTCGTCCTCCTGATGACCTGGGCCTACATCCCCGACGGCGGGATCAAGCTCGTGGTGGCGATCGCGGCCGCCGCGGTGCTGATCTTCAACACCGCGGCGATCCTCGCCATGCTCAACCACTACAAGGAAGACAAGGACTTCATCTACGGGCTCGACATCAAGAACGCCGACGCTGCCCGCAACCGTCAATCCTGAAGGGGGAAACCATGGCCCGCTATATCCCGCCGGAGCAGAACAAGGCCGGACAGATCCTCGACATCGCGGTCGTGGTGGTCGCTATCTTCGTGGCGCTGTGGCTGCCGCTGAAGCTCGGCTTCGCCGGGGCGGCGAAGTCGATCGATCCACTCGACGCCAAGACCTGGGACGCGCTCGGCCAGAACCCCACCATGGCCTCGATCTGGGAAAAGCTCGGCTACACGCCGGAGACGGCGCACGACATAATCCAGAACCGCTTCCACTACATCATCGACTGGCCGACGCTGATCATCATGGCGATCGTGCTGATCGCCTATTTCGTCTTCCTGTTCCGCGCCTCCGACAAGGAATACCGCGAGGTCATCAACGAGAAGTTCGACGACAAATAGACCTTCGTCGACAGGGGAAAACATCATGTGGATGGGACTGTCTTATGTTTGCTGGGGCATCTCGGTCGTGCTTGCGGCGTGGATGCTCTACGACTGGTTCAAGGTCGACACGACCTATTCCGAGGCCGTGCTGACATCCTCGCGCGAGGGCGAGCTTGAGGCCGTTTCCGAAAAACACCGGATCTGAGTGGGGACTGACATGACGGCCGCGGTTGATACGGGACAAACGACGACTATCCATGGCGACAGGGTCTCGCTGCTTCGGGTGCTGGGCCCGGCGCATGTCTGGGCGCTGGGCGTCGGCATCGTGCTGGTCGGCGAGTTCACCGGCTGGAATTTCTCCGCCGACAAGGGCGGCGCGCTCGCCGCGCTGATCGTCTGCTGGATCGTCGGGCTGCTCTACACATCGGTCGCCATGATCGACTCGGAGGTGACATCCACCGTCGCCGCCGCCGGCGGCCAGTACGCGCAGGCCAAACACATCGTCGGGCCGCTGATGGCCTTCAACGTCGCGCTGTTCCTGGTGTTTGCGTACACCATGCTCGAAGTGTCCGACGCGATCCTGCTCGGCGACACCATCGTCGCCAAGGCCGGCGTCGAAGGGCTGACGCACAATTCCTTCATTGCCGCCACCATCGTTGTGCTGGCCTGGCTCAATTATCGCGGCGTGCTGATGACGCTCAACGTCAATTTCGTCATCACCGCGATCGCCTATATCTCGATCGTCATCCTGTTCTTTTCCGTCAGCCCATGGACGCAAGGCGCGGTGCTGAAGCTCAACGAGCTGGTCACGCCCGGCAACGCGCTGCCCTATGGCTGGATCGGCGTCATCGCCGCCTTCCAGTTCGGCATCTGGTATTATCTTGGCATCGAGGGCACCACCCAGGCGGCCGAGGAAGTGCGCTCGCCGGCGCGCTCCCTGCCTTACGGCACAATGGCCGGCATGATCACGCTTTTGATCGCCGCCGCGATGACCTGGTATGTCTGCGCCTCGCTGATGCCCTGGGAGTATCTCGGCATCACTTATTACCCGCTGTGGGACGCCGGCAAGC
>NZ_RZTO01000350.1:0-5998 GCF_003997225.1 Mesorhizobium sp. M2C.T.Ca.TU.002.02.1.1 | reverse complement strand
GCACGATGGCGGCCAATTACCTGTCGCCGCTGCGGGCGCTCTATTTCGGCGGCGAGGTGTCGGAGCCCTTTGCCTTGCTGCATGCCAGCGACGGGGACGACGACCATGTCTAGAAAGCCGGCGACGAGGACAAGGCCGGCAAAAGCGGCCGCTGCAGTGGCCCCGGCAGCGGGCGTTACGGTGCGGCATTATTGCCAGGGCATCGGCGATTGCCACCTGCTCACCTTCAGGAAGGCGGATGGAAAGCCTTTCCGCATGCTCATCGATTGCGGCATCCATGTTTCGATCGCGGGCGGCCCGGCGCTGGTCGCCGACATCGTCGCCGACCTCAAGAAGGAGACCGGCGGCAAGATCGACATCCTCGTCGTCACGCACGAACATTGGGACCATGTCTCCGGCTTCCTGACCGCGAAGGACCTTTTCAAGGATTTTGCCGTCGGCGACGTCTGGATGGCCTGGACCGAGAATCCGGCCGATGCCGAGGCCGCGGAGCTCGACAAGTTCAAGGGCCAGGCGATCGCCGCTCTGCAGGACGTGGGCCAGAAGCTCGACGCGATGCAGGGGCTGAGCTCCTACATGGCCGGTGTCCGCGACGGCTTGCAGTCCGTGCTCGGCTTCCAGTTCGGCGCCGCCGGCGAACGGGTGCGCTCGGCCCGCGACGCGGCGGCAAAGCTGTCGCAAAAACCGACGCCGACCTATTTCGAGCCCGGCGGGCCGCCGGTGACGATCGACGCATTGCCCAACCTGCGCGTCTATGTGCTCGGCCCGCCGCGCGACAAGGCGGCGCTGCGGCTGGAGGAAAAGGCAAGCGAGATGTTTCCGCTGGCCAGCGGTGGCCCGTTCGCGCGGGCGCTGGTGAGCGGCCTCAAGATGAACGAGGCGGCCGACACTGGTTACGTCGACGAACTCAGCCCGTTCGAGCGCAATGTCGGCACGCCGCTGTCCGCGGCGCTGAAAGGCGACAAGGGCAGCGACCCGGCCATCGATATCGGCGCCTATGTCCGCAAGCATTATTCCGGGCCGGTTTCGGCCGCGGCCGCGATGGAAGACCGCGACCAGTCCTGGCGGCGCATCGACGCCGACTGGATGGGGATCGCCGCCGACCTTGCCTTGCAGCTCGACCGCGGCGTCAACAACACCAGCCTGGTGCTTGCCTTCGAGTTCATCGACTCAGGCCGGGTGCTGCTGTTCCCGGGCGATGCCCAGATCGGCAACTGGCTGAGCTGGAAGGACCTGAAATGGCCGGTGGGGCAGGGCACCGTCACGTCGGCCGACCTTCTGGCGCGCACCGTCTATCTCAAGGTCGCCCATCACGGCAGCCAGAACGCCACGCCGGAAAAAGAGGGTTTCGATCTGCTGACGAGCAGCGACCTGTCGGCCTTCATCCCGACCAACAAGGTCGATGCGGTGAAGGTGCACTGGGGCGAGATGCCCTATGACGGCATCCTGACAGCGCTCGAGGCAAAGACCAAGGGCCGCGTCATTCGCGCCGATGATCCGTGGCTGGCGGACAAGAACGGAAAGCCTGCCTTTGCCGCGCCGTCCGGTTCGATCCAGGCGGTGCGCAGCGCGCCGCGCGATGCGGCACGCGGGCTCGGCGGGCTGTGGGTGGAAGTGGATCTGGCCTGAGCGTTCGCCGTCGGGCCGATTGCGAAAAATCGAAAACCACTCTATTGAGCGATCGGCTGAATGAGGGCGGCCACTCAACACATTGCACAAGGTCGCCCCATGCCCGATGCCTTCTCTCGCGTCATCGCCTTCCTTGCCGTGGTCATGGCCCTGCTGTTTGCCGGGCTGCATTTCCACCAGGGCCACATCATCGCCACGCTCTATTTCATGACCGGCGCCGTTCTGGTGACGGCCGTGACGCGCATGAATGTGAGGCGGGGGCTGATTTAGGCGCCTGCGGCATTAACGTCGGCAGCAAGTTGGACGGCCAACGCGCCATCACGACGTTGAAGGCATTAAGGAAAGGTCCATCCACATCGCGCCTACAGCATGGCCATCGGGATCAGCGAGGTCGCGGGTATACATGAACCCATGATCCTCGATCGGATTGATGTCTGCTGTGCCGCCGTTCGCCGCAGCGGCGGCTGCCATCGCATCGACGGCGTCGCGGCTGCCCAGGGAAAGCGCCAGCATTACCTCGCTGGACGTTGATGGTGGGATGGGGCGCGTGGTCATGGTCTGCCATTTCTCCCGGCTGAGCAGCATGAAGTTGATGTCTTCACTCCACACCATCCAGGCCGCCGTCTCATCGGGAAACCGAGGATTGTTCCTGAAGCCGAGGGATTCGTAGAAGGCCATGGATGCCTTCACGTCGGTAACTGGCAGGCTCACAAAGATCTTCTTGCTCATCGGTCATTCCTTCGTTGTCGAGATGCCAGTCCTGGCGCCTACTTGAAGACGCACGACCGTCTGCAGAACCGACATTGCATCTCCACTTTTTTTGGATTGCCGACGCTTCCGTGCGTCGCACCGACGGCCACCGCCGAACGGATGTGGGGGTGAACCCGGGAACGTCGGCGTTCATCCGATCCAGACTCTGTCGTGGCCGAGGCCACAAAATCGCTGCGCGACAGTTACGCGCCGACGGCAGTTCTCAAGGATTTGCTGGAAGCTAAATCATCTAACCATTTCGGGAGGTTAGATGGTGGGCGAGATTGAACCTGTGACCCCGACCGTGTGAAGGGAGCCGTCACCTCGCAAACGCCGGTTTTCTGCGGTGTCTAGCGTTCACTCGCTGGCGCGCAAGGGCATAACGGGCACTGCGGTGCGCTATTTACGCGCCGCTCGTTTGAAGCTCGACAGGTAGCGGCATCGGCTTCAATGATGCGTCCTCTAACAGGACGTCAAGTCGATGTTGGGTCAGGCGTATCATTGGCGATATATCCGCCTTTTGGCGCTCGACCTCAGCGATGGCAGCGTGAAGCTCGGCTTCCGTGTACTCGTGGATTTTTGGCGTACACGCCTGTTGCCCGCAACGCCAACTCACCCGCCGCTGACTGCGGGGCTTTCGGACAACAAAGCCGCTGTCGTCTATGAGAACGTCCCAATGCACGTTCTCCTCGCCTTTGCGGTAGAACTCCACAAGCATCCGTAATCCCCAGAATCCGGCGTGAATCTCCTACCTTAAAAGACCGGGGAATCGGCGTGAATCCGGGCACTGGTTGAAAATGCGATTGGGCTTTGGATCTTAGGTTGTGGAGTTGAATGCCTGCGCGCGAGCGCTTAGGCTCCGCTCACATCTGGGGGCATTCAATGGCGAAACTTCCTGTAAAGCCGAAACTCTGCTTCGTTGTCGGCCCGATTGGCGGCAACGACAGTGACGACCGCGTGCACGCCGACTGGCTGCTGGAAGAGATTATCAAGCCAGTCTTCGACGAGCACTTCCCGGAATTCAAGGTCGAGCGGGCGGACAAAATCTCCAACCCTGGCCGTATCGATGAGCAGATTATCACCGCTCTTCTCTCGGCCGAGCTGGTGATTGCCGACCTCACCACCCTGAATCCGAACGCCTTCTATGAAATCGGCATACGGCACGCCATCCAGAAGCCTACCATTCACATGCATCTGGAGGGGCAGAAGATCCCGTTCGACATCAGTTCTTTCCGCTCGATAGAGTTTTCTCGGAAGTGGCCGAAAGACCTTAAGGCCGCCCGGGAGACGCTGACCGAGTTTGCTCGGACGGCTACGGCAGACGATTACGTGGTTGACAATCCGGTGACGTTTTCCCGCGGCAAGGTCGAATTCGCCAAGACCGCAACACCATCGGAGAAAATCATTCAGGACCAGATATCTGAAATCCTCCGGCGCCTTGCATCCATCGAGAACGCCCCTATTGACACCAGAGTGCTCCTAAAGGGATTTCCTGGGGTTGAACTCCCCACAGGAAGGTTAGCGCTCAGTCCGCATATCCGCGCAGCAAACCAGTCCTGGCAGGACAATCCGCTGGAAATTGAAGTGACCTATCGGGGCGAGGGACAGCCGAGAGACTGGTATCCAGATATTGAGAAGCTTGCGGCTATTATCTTAAGGAATGGAAGATCGGTGGTGACAACGCACGAGCCGTTATCTACACGGCCGATAGCCCGAACAACCGTCACGGGGTCGAGTTGCTCGTGAGGGAGGCCCAATCCAAGGGCTTTTCCATCCGCCTGCTGTACTGAGCGCAAAAAGCCCCTCGTGAGAAAGGGGCAACCTAGGCACACTCCCGTGGGAACTTTCAGAGACAGTCCGATGTTCACCCTGCTGGCCTCGGGGTCGCTCCCGAGTGGCACCCGACAGGCTCATGAGGGTGAGTTGCGATGACTCGGGTTCGGGATCGCCGCACCCGCTGATGTTCCCTGGAATGCCCTAGAAGGGGCACTCTTCGAAGAAGTAGATGGGTGTCCAGTTGGGGCGGCGCCGGAACACATCTTTGATGCACTCAAGCTACCTGGGGCTCAGCCGGTCGCCCTCTAAAATAGGACGAAACTGCTTTACCCCCGTCGACGCCCAATGCGGAATGACAGCCAAAATTCTAGTTTTCCACCAATATCACGCCAACCGGCCAAATCACCACGGGATAAAGGCCTTTTGGGCCCATGCGACTCTTGCATGGTCCGCCGTGAATCATCAGGGTGGAGAGGCTGAAGGGGAATCTGCGGACATTCCTTGGCCGGAACCGCAAATCTCCCCATCAGCTGGCTCCCCGAGGGCGGGTCTGGTGAAAGCCAGGCCCGCCTTTGCGGTAAAGATACCGTGCGGAAAATTACGCACCGGTGCAAGACCCTACGTTTTAAATCACAACTTTCCTAGTGATAGACCCATTGTGTGGAGCAGGGGGCATTTTTGAGGGGATATCGTTTATTACGCGCCCGTGTTTCGCACCCCCAACTCCGCCCGCCCGATAGGGCGAAGTGGAGAACCTGGGAACGTTGGCGTTCTTCCGGCCCAGATTCTGCACTAGGCCGAGGTCGCAGAAGCGCTACGCGCCAGTTTTCAGAGATTTCCTTTGAAACCAAATCATCTAACCATTCCAAGGGTTAGATGGTGGGCGATGTAGGGATTGAACCTACGACCCCACCCGTGTGAAGGGTGTGCTCTCCCGCTGAGCTAATCGCCCGCCTGTAGCCCGAAGGCCGAAGCGAGCCGCGATATAAGGTAGGCTGGTGAGCGAAGTCAAGGCGATGTGCCGAGGTTATTCCTCTGTTTGATTTCTCTGATTTTCTGCCGGTGCTGTTTAGCGCCGCTCAGCGCGCCGCCGCGATCAAGCGCTCGGCAAGGTCAGGCGTCAGCGTGTCGAAATGCGAGATCACCACGGTCGGTTCGAATTCGCGCACATGGCGGTCGGTATAGCCGAAATCGACCGCGACCACCGGGATGCCGGCTGCCTTGGCGGTGTCGATGTCGGTCTGCGAATCGCCGATCATCAAGGCGCTGTTCGGGTCGCCGCCGGCCAGGCGGATCGTCTCGGTGAGATGGCGCGGGTCGGGCTTGCGGAAGGCGAAGGTGTCCTGGCCGCAGATCGCGGCAAAATAGTGCGACATGCCCAACGCGCCGATCAGCGTCGCGGAATTCGCCTCGTATTTGTTGGTGCAGACCGCCATCAGGTAGCCGGCGGCCTGAAAGCGATCGAGCGCGGCGATGACGCCGGGGTAGGGGCGGGACTTGCCGGGAATGTTCAGCGTGTAATGGTCAAGGAACAGCTTCAGGAGCCGGTCGTGTTCCTCGGCCGCCAGCGCCTTGTTCTGCGCGGCATGCGCGCGTTCGATCATGACGCGGCCGCCGTGGCCGACGAAACGCCTGAAGCCGGCTTCGTCGACCGCGGCGAGATCGCTTGCCGCCAGGCTGTGGTTGAGGCTGTCGAGCAGGTCCGGCGCGGTGTCGACCAGCGTTCCGTCGAGGTCGAAGACGATGATCGGGCTAGGCATGGGGAATTCCTGTAGCGATTGAATTGCCGTAGGCGATACAGGCAGGGCCGGGTTCAAGCAAGAAGCCTCGATCGGTCCACAGC
>NZ_RZTO01000034.1:0-16549 GCF_003997225.1 Mesorhizobium sp. M2C.T.Ca.TU.002.02.1.1 | reverse complement strand
CTTCGCTGGCCGCGGAAGCGGACGAGGAGCCGGGCGTGCTGCGCCAGCAGGTGACAAGTCCCAACGGCACCACCGCCGCCGCGCTCGGCGTGCTGATGGGCGGCGACCGCCTGACCAAGCTGGTCACCGAGGCCGTGGAAGCGGCGCGGCTGCGGTCGATAGAGCTCGGCAAGTAGCGCCCAACCAATCCGACAAACAGCCCAGCCCGGCATGCGCCAAATCCGTCGGATCGACGACTGGCATGCCGGCTAAGAGCAATTCCAGGAAAGTGTGAGCGGTTTTCCGTCTGGAATTGCGTAGAAACCAAGAGATAGGGCGTTTCGCCGTTTCCGTGAAACGGTGAAACGCCCGATTTCCCCAAACAATCGGTGGGTTTCCCTTTGGCCCAAGGATTGCCGATTGACTTTGGCATAGGCCACCCAGATAAAACTTTCGTTCGCTGACAAAAGCAAATGTTCATTCGTCCGACTGAACATGCCTGCCTCGTCGGCGAGTGGGGAGTGCCTCCGCCGGAAAGGCCGAGGCGTCATTGAATTGCGGGCATCATCACGCTTCGGGCCGAAGCCGATGTCCCTGGGGAGGTAGAATGGACACCATACTTGCAGGCTTAAAAGGCGCCATCGACACGCTCGGCGCCACCGTGCTCTTGCCGATCGTCATTTTCATCATCGCCGTGGTCCTTGGAGCCAAGGTCAGCAAGGCTTTCCGCGCCGCCATCACCATCGGCGTCGCCTTCATCGGCATCAACCTCGTGCTCGGCCTGATGTTCACCTCGATCGGCGACGTCGCCAAGGCGATCGTCACCAACACCGGCATCCATCGCGACATCATCGATGTCGGCTGGCCGTCCGCCGCCGCGATCGCCTTCGGCTCGTCCGTCGGCCTCTGGGTCATTCCGGTCGGCATCCTGGTCAACATCGCGCTCCTGCTGACGCGCATGACACGCACGCTCAATGTCGACGTCTGGAATTTCTGGCACTTCGCCTTCGTCGGCTCGCTGGTGGTCGCCGCCACCAACAACCTGGCTTACGGCATCATCATTGCCGCGCTTGTCGCGGCACTTGCCCTGCTCTTCGCCGACTGGTCGGCGCGCGCGGTGCAGCAGTTCTACGGCGTGCCCGGCATTTCGGTGCCGCATCTCGCCTCGGCGCAGATCCTGCCGATCGCCATCGTCCTCAACTGGATCATGGACCGCATCCCGGGGATCAACCGCATCAACATCAGCACCGAGACCATCGAGCGCCGCTTCGGCGTCTTCGGCGAGCCGGTGATACTCGGGCTGATCATCGGCCTGGTGCTCGGCCTCATCGCCTTCTACAACGCCGGCGACCTCGGCACCGTGCTGGCCAAGGTGCTCGGCACCGGCATGACGCTGGCGGCCGTGATGCTGCTCCTGCCGCGCATGGTGAAGATCCTGATGGAAGGCCTGCTCCCGGTTTCGGACGCCGCGCAGGAATTCGTGCGCAAGCGCACCGGCGACCGCGAACTGCTGGTCGGGCTCGACTCCGCCATCCTGATCGGCCATCCGGCGGCGATCTCGTCGTCGCTGATCCTGGTGCCGATCGCGATCATCCTGTCGATCATCCTGCCAGGCAACCGCGTCATCCTGTTCGCCGACCTTGCCGTCATCCCCTTCATCGTCGCGATGACCGCGCCGCTGGTCAGGGGCAATGTCTTCCGCATGGTGGTGATCGGCACGGTGACGCTCGCCGTCGGCTTCTACGTCGCCAACGCTCTGGCGCCGCTGTTCACGAGCGCGGCCGTCGCTTCCGGCTTCAAGCTGCCGGCGGATGCGCTGCAGATCACCTCGGTGGTCGACGGCTTCCTCTGGGTTCCCTATGTGATCATCGAAGCGATCCAGGGGCTGGGCGTGATCGGCATCGTCGTCATCGCGGCGATCATCGCGGCGCTGTTCCTGTTCTACCGCCGCAACCCGCTCGGCTGGGAACGCGCCGCCGGCGCCGAGGACGAGCCGGCCGAAGGCGCGGCCTGAGCCGGCCAGGCCTGACCTGACACGACCGTGCTCCCCGAAACCGATATTGCGGGGCGCACGGTCCGCATCGCATGGAGTAGCCCTTGTCGAATGGCCTGATCCAACTGCTGGACCCCGAGGCGGTCGTCCTCGGCTCCGATGCCTCGACCAACGAGGAGATCATCCGCATCCTGGCCTCCAGGCTGGAGGCGCTGGGCTACGTCAAGAGCAGCTACGCCGACGCCGTCGTGCGGCGCGAGATGACGATACCGACAGGCCTGCCGCTGGAGCGCGCCGACAATGTCGCCGTTCCGCATACCGACCCCGAACATGTGCTGAAACCGGGCGTCGCGATGGGCACACTCAAGCGGCCCGTCCCCTTCGCCAATATGGAAGATCCCGACGAGAAGCTGCCGGTGGGTTTCGTCTTCCTGCTTGCCATCAACGACAAGGACAAGCAGATTGACACGCTGCAGACCGTCATGGCCACCATCCAGAACTCCGCGGCGCTGGATGGCTTGAGGACGGCCAGGACCTTCGAGGACGTCCGCGCCATTCTCGGCTGACAAAGGAAAGAACATGTCCAGACAGAAAACCATTCTTTTTGCCTGCGGCACGGGTGTCGCGACCTCGACGGCGGTCAACGCAGCGGTGACGGAAGCGATGAAGAAGCGCGGCCTGACCTTTCATGCGCAGCAGGCCAAGGCCACGGAAGTGCCCGGATTGGCCGACAGCGTCGACTTCATCGTCTCCACCACGCCGATCTCGGCATCCGTGAAAAAGCCCGTGATCAAGGGGCTCGCCTTCCTCACCGGCATCGGCAAGGACAAGGCGCTGGACGAAATCGAGGCGGAGCTGCGCAAATAGAGCAATTCCAGGAAAAGTGTGAGCGGTTTTCCGTCCGGAATTGCCTAGAAACAAAGAGATAGCGGTTCAGCCCGACAGGGCTGGCGAGCCGATCTTCGCTCCGTAGAGCATGTCGTCCTGCAGCCGGCGCAGGGCGTAGAGCCTCGTTGACCGGTCCGGCGCGGCATTGTCCTCGGTCAGCAACTCGCCCTTCTTCACCGGCTTCAGCACCTTACCGCCTTCGAGCAAGCCGACCGGCACGGCGCGGCTCGTCCGCGCATCGGCGATCGTCATGGTCCAGGAGCGGTAGCAGGTCTCGCCGATGGCATCGAAGGTCTCGCCGGCGGCGAGATCACGCTTGGCGACCGCGCAGACTTCCGCCACCGGCCTCGGCAGAGGCACCATGTCGGGCTTGCCATGGAGCATGATGCGGGCGGCGGTGAGCGGCACCTCCAGCGAGGTCAGGTGATAGGGTCGGAACAGGCCGTAATAAGGGCCCTTGCCGACATGCAGATCGTCCATGCG
The DNA here is from genome assembly GCF_003997225.1 of Mesorhizobium sp. M2C.T.Ca.TU.002.02.1.1. NCBI lineage: Bacteria > Pseudomonadati > Pseudomonadota > Alphaproteobacteria > Hyphomicrobiales > Phyllobacteriaceae > Mesorhizobium > Mesorhizobium sp. M2C.T.Ca.TU.002.02.1.1. The sequence goes on along the minus strand of NZ_RZTO01000034.1, from coordinate 13,206 downwards.
CTCGACGACGCGCGGGTGCATCGCCTCGACGATGACGAAGACGCCCGGCGCCACCCCCTTGCCGATCGTGTAGTCGACGACGCCTTTCCTCGACAGGAGGCCGCCATCCTCTTTCGGGATCAGCACCCTGGCCAGTTGATCGCGATCAGCCTTGGGACCGTGCATGCCGGGAACATCCGGGACCAGGCCGGTGGCATTGGCGATGGCGCACATCTCGACCATGGTCTTCGAGCCGTCGACGAACTCGACCAGCATGCGCGGGTTCATGTTGCGTCGGGCAGCCTCCTCCCGATAATCGTCCGGAACGGCGTCATGGTTGAGCGGATTGTTCTTGCCCTTGCCGGCAGCGACGATGCTCAGCCCGAGCGCCGAGGCGAATTCGATCAGCTCCATGCAGCTCGAAGGTTCGTCGCCGGCGCCGACGGAGTAGATAACCCCCAACCGGTCGGCCTGCTGTTTCAGGTAGCAGCCGATGGTCACGTCGGCCTCGACATTCATCATCACCAGATGCTTGCCATGCTCCATGGCCATCAAGTCGAAATCGGCGGCGACCCCCGGCTTGCCGGTGGCGTCGATGACGACGTCGATCAGCGGGTTGGTGACCAGCATCTCGTTCGAGGTGATGGCGATCCTGCCGGCTTCGATCGCCTGGGTGACCTTGGAAGCGGTTTCGGCCTCTACCGCCGTCGCCTCGTCGCCATAGGCGATGCGGATCGCCTCGCGGGCGGTGTGCGGGCGCCGCGTGGAAATGGCCGTGATCGAAATGCCCGGCATCAGCATGCCCTGCGTCACCAGATCGGTCCCCATCTCGCCGGAGCCGATGACGCCGATGCGCACCGGCCTGTCCTCGGCGGCGCGGCGGGCGAGATCGCGGGCAAGTCCGGTCAAGGCGATATTGGTCATGCAAGAAAACTCACGGCTTTTTTGCTCCGACCCGCAATACAGGGAACGATCCGCGTTTGCCAATCAAACCAGCCCGACATGGCGATTTCTTGCGAATGCTTTGCAAGGCCGCAGCAGATTTCGCGGGAGCTCGTGCATGGCAGCCGCACGATTCGCCGTTTCTTTCAGACCGTTAACCATTGCAGCGCGCTTTGAACTGGAAAAGCCCAGACGGACGCACTCGGTTTCTGTGCCATTTTTGCTACAGGTTTTGGCCCTAATGCCCGGAATTGCAATTTTAAGGGGTGTCTAATCCATTATATGCTCACAACCGCGAAAAATCTGATAGATACTGGTCGAAAGCTCCGGTGGCAGGCTTGGGCAAATAAGCGCCAATAAAAAAACAATGGCGCGGGGATAGTCACGGGGTAGAAATGACCAGGACGGGTAAAGTGACCGTCGGCTGGAGCCTTGCGCTCGCCGTCACGGTGTCGATGCTGGCTTGTGGAAGCGCCAGCGCACTCACACTCAAAGAAGCCGTTGCCGTCGCAGTGGAATCCAATCCGGAGATTGGACAGGCGATCGAAAACCGCGAAGCGATCGAATTCGAGCTGCGCCAGGCGAAAGGCCTTTATCTTCCCAGCGTCGATCTGGAAGCGTCGACCGGCGTTCGCCGCCTGGACAATGATACGAGGCGCGCGCTCGACGAGGATCACAAAGCCCTCTATCCCAACGAGGCCGACCTCACCGTCTCGCAGACGCTTTATGACAGCGGCGCAAGGCGGGCGGAACTGAACCGCCAGGCCTCGCGGGTCGATGGAGCATCCTTCCGGGTTCTGGAACGGTCCGAATTCATCGGGCTCGCGGTGGTCCAGGACTATCTTGAATACATGCTGCAGGCCTCGATCGTGGCCGAAGCCAAGAAGAACCTTGGCTTCCATCAGTCCATCCTCGGCGACATCAAGCAAGGCATTGCGGGCGGCGCGCTCAACGAGGCCGACCGGCAGCAGGCCGAGGAACGCCTTTTTGCCGCCAAGGCGCGGATGCAGGAGGCAACCGAAGAACTCGAGGCGGCCAAGATCCGCTTCTTCAAGAATGTCGGCAAGCCGCTGACCAACGCGTCGCGGCCGGCCGATGTCTCGGCCGCCCTGCCGCGGTCGCTGGACGATGCGATCGGGCTCGCCAGGCAGAACAATCCGCGCGTCCATATGGCCAACAGCGATATCGACGCCGCCGCTTCGCTCGTCGATGCGGCGCGGGCGAAATACGGCCCCACGATCACCGCCGAGGGCGTCGCCCGGGGCGGCTATGACATCGATGGCGACAATGGCGATGCGAGCGACCTGCAGGCGCGGGTGGTGCTGCGCTGGAACCTCTATCGCGGCGGCATCGACAAGGCCAACGAACAGGAACAGATCCGCCGCACCAGCGAGCAGCGTCTTGCGATGCACCAGGTGCTACGCGAGATCGAGGAAGCCGTGCGCACCTCATGGGACCGCCGCTTCCGCCAGGCGGAACTGGCAAAGACACTGCGCCAGCAGGCAGCCACCAACGAAAAGCTCGTCGCTTCCTATCGCGAGCAGTTCAAGGTCGGACAGCGCTCACTGCTTGACGTGCTCGATGCCCAGAACACGCGCTTCAACACCGCGACACTGGCCGACACGTCGTCCTACGCATCGCTGTTTGCCCAGTACCGGCTGCTGGCCGCAACCGGGGAATTGCTGAAGACGCTCAACATCCAGCCGGCCAAGCAGTCCGCGGCCTACGCCCGTGAGGAATTCGGTGTGCCGGCTACGGCCGATACCGAGACTTATGCGCGCACGCCGTCGGAGCAGAAGAACGATCTGCCGTTCGACATCCTCGCGCCGGTCAGGAAAAAGTAGCTAATGTAAGCATCGATCCCTCAGTCCTTCGGGGCGGATCGTGAACCAGCAACCTCATATCCTGTCGCCCAAGGAGGCTTTCAAAGCCTGCTTCTGCGCCGTTGCGGCCTATCTCGGCCGGCCGAGCGCGGAAACAGTGTTGTTTGCAGGCGTGCCAATTTCGGAGACCCGCATCGAACCGGAGGAAATCCGCCATCTGGCCGAACGCATCGGCCTGGAGGCCCAGGATTTCAGCCATCGCGATTTCCTGCGCGGCCGCTTCGACCTTCCGGCGATCGTCTTCCGCGTCAGCCAGTTGCCGGTCGCTCTCCTGGCGGAAATCGAGGGCGGGCAATATCTTACGGCGCCGCAGGAGAACGGCCGCACCACGATCGACAGGGCGGAACTCGCCGAAAACTATATCAGCGGCGGCACGTCCTTCTCGATCACCTATGCCAACCAGGCCGAGGAGATGACGGTCGGCACCGCCGCGCGGATCGAAAGGCGCCACTGGCTGACCGGCACCATGGGGGCGTTCTGGCGCACCTATTCCAAGGTGGTGCTGTCGGCGGTCTTCATCAATCTCTTGGCGATCGCCTCGCCGATCTTCACCATGAACGTCTACGACCGCATCCTGCCGAACAAGGCGATCTCGACGCTTTGGGTGCTGGCGCTCGGCATCGGCGCGGCGATCCTGTTCGACCTGCTGCTGAAGACGGCCAGGGCATCGCTGATCGACTATGCCGGCCGCAAGGCGGACCTGCGAATCTCCTATCTGCTGTTCGAGAAAGTGCTGAATTCCTCGCTTTCGGCGCGGCCCGGGTCGACGGGCGAATATGCAAACCGGGTCACGCAATACGAGTTCGTGCGCGAGTTCTTCACCTCGAACACGATCAGCGTCTTCATCGACACGATCTTCGTCTTCGTCTTCCTGGCCGTGATCTACGCCATCGGCGGCTGGCTGGTGATCATACCGGCGCTGGCCTTCGTCATTTCGGTCATCGTCGGGCTGGTCACGCAGCGGCGCATCGGCAAGCGGGTCGCCGCCTCGATGAACGAAGCCTCCCAGCGCCAGGCCCTTCTGGTCGAATCCATTTCCACGCTTGAGACGATCAAGTCGCTGCGCGCCGAAGCCTATCTCCTGCGCAAATGGGGCGAGCATTCGAAGAACGCGGCCAACACGTCGGAGAAGATCAAGGAGCTCTCGGCGGCGGCCGGCAACATCACCGGCGCCATCCAGCAATTCGTCACTGTCGCCCTGGTGGTTGCCGGCGCCTATGCGTTCTCGGAAGGCCAGGTCTCGACCGGCGCCATCATCGGCACCGTGATGCTCGCCGGCCGCGCCGTGGCGCCGCTCGGCCAGATCGCCATCACGCTTGCCCGGTTCCGGCAGGCGATGCTGTCGCTCAGGATCATCAACACGATCATGTCGCAGCCGGAGGATCGCCCCGACACGGTCGGCTTCGTCAACCGGCCGATCCGCAGCGGCGCGCTCGTCTTCAGGAATGTCGGCTTTGCCTATCCGGGCACGGAAAACGAGGTTCTGAGCGGGCTCAACATCGCGGTCCGGCCCGGCGAGCGGGTCGGCATCATCGGCCGCATCGGCTCCGGCAAGACCACGATGGGCCGGCTGATCGGCCGGCTCTTCCTGCCGACGTCGGGGGAGCTGCTCATCGACGGCATCGACATCCGCCAATACCACCCCTCGGAGGTCCGCGCCGCGGTCGGCATCGTCGCGCAGGCCGGCGACCTGTTTTCAGGAACCATCAAGGAGAACCTCCTGATGGCGGCGCCGGAAGCGACCGACGAGGAGATCATCGATGCGGCGAAAGCCGCCGGCGTCGACGACTTCGTCTCGCGGCATCCGCGCGGCTACGACATGAATGTCGGCGAGCGGGGCACCAATCTGTCGGGCGGGCAAAGGCAGTCGGTGGCGATCGCGCGGCTGCTTTTGACCAAGCCGAAGATCGTCTTCCTGGACGAGCCGTCGGGGTCGATGGACCTCGCTTCGGAACGGCAGTTGATCAAGCAGCTCAAGGTGGCGTTCGACCGCGACACGACGCTGATCGTGTCGACCCATCGCTACAGCATGCTGGAGCTTGCCGACCGCCTCATCGTCATCGACCAGGGCCGCGTCGTCGCCGACGGGCCGAAGGAACAAGTCATCCAGGCACTGCAGAAGGGCAGTGCCTGACCGGAACGTATAGACATGCTTGCAAGGGAAGACCGGCCACCTCTATTCGCCTCGGCCTCCGTCTACATCATCGGAGCGCTGTTCGTGTGCTTCACGGCATGGGCATCCTTTGCCGAGGTGGACGAGATCGCGCGCGGCGAAGGCAAGGTGATACCCGCCTCGAAGACGCAGATCATCCAGGCCAGCGAGGCCGGCGTGGTGCAGGAGATCGCCGTCCAGATCGGCCAGACCGTCAAGAAGAACGATCTCATCATCCGTCTCGACAATTCGGGCAACACGTCGAGCCTTGGCGAGGAGCAGGCCAAGGCGCGGGCGCTGCAGGCGCGCATCGCCCGGCTGCAGTTCGAGCAGAGCGGCAATGTCGAAGGGTCGTTCCCCTGCCCCGCGGAAATCCAGAAGGTCGCGCCGGAGATCTGCGACAACGAGCAAAAGCTGCTCGTCGCGCGCCGCGACAATTTCGAGGTCAAGCTGTCGGTTCTCAAATCGCGGCTCGACCAGCGCGAGAAGGAGCTGGACGAGGCCACCGCCAATGCCGATCGCCTGTCCAAGAGCCTGGCCGTCAGCGACCAGGAGACGGCGCTCGTCGAATCCATGGTGAAGAAGGGCCTGATGGCCAAGACTGAGCAGATCCGGGTCGAGCGGGAGCAGACGGACCTGCACGGCCAGCTCAACCTGGCCGGCGAGACCATCAAGAAGAGCAAGGCCGCGATCACCGAGGCGCAGCTTCAGGTGAACGAACTGGGCCTGCAATTGCAGCAGGAGGCATTGAGCGACCTGACGCAGGCGCTCGCCGATCTTTCCGTGGTCGACGAGACCATCCGCGGCGCCACCGACAAGGTGGCGCGCACCGACATCCGCTCGCCGGTCGACGGCATCGTCAACACGCTCGACGTCAACACGCTCGGCGCCTTCGTGCAGCCGGGCGCGGTGGTGGCCGGCATCGTGCCGACCTCCGAGACGCTGCTGGTGGAGGCCCGGGTTTCGCCGCGCGACGTCGCCTTCATCCAGCCGGACCAGGAGGCGCTCATCAAGGTCACGGCCTATGATTTCTCGATCTTCGGCGGCATCGAGGGCAAGGTCTCCAACATCACCGCCGACAGCCTCGTCGACCAGAAGACGGGCGAGCCGTACTACCAGGTGCGGGTTGCCACCGAGAAGTCGACGCTGACACGGAACGGCAAGACCTATTCGATCATTCCCGGCATGATCTGCTCGGTCGACATCAAGACCGGACGCAAGACGATCCTCAACTATCTTTTGAAGCCCATCAACAAGGCGCGTCAGGAGGCGATGAGTGAACGATAGCGCCATCCGCCCGGACACTCCGCGCGAACGGCTGCTGCCGGCCCTCGCGGCCGAGGATTTCGGCCCGGAATTCCGCGTCGTGGCGCGCGGCGGCGTGCGTCGCGGCATCCGGCTGGAGCGCGCCTTCTGGGTGTCGCTGAAGCAGATGGCCGAAAGCCGCAAATGCACGATCGGCATGCTGGTCGAGGAGATCGCCGAACATCATCCCGACCAGGGCAACCTCACCTCGGCGATCCGGGTCGCCTGCATGCGCGGCCTCGCCGAGGAGAGCATGGAACTGCGCAAGCTCGCGTCGATCCGCACGATCAACGCGATCCTGGTCGCCTGCCCCTCGCCCGCATTCGCGCTGTCGTCGTCGAAGAAGATCCTGGCGTTCAACACGCCGTTCCAGCAACTGGTCAGGCGTCAGTTGCCGAGCGCGCCCGGCGAAGATGGGCGGCAGGATTTGAAGCTGGCGCTCGACCTCAACGTTCCCGATATCTTCGCCCGGCTCGACGCCAACAGCGAAACTCCCGTCACCAGCGGTTTCGTCATCGGTGCCGGCGAGCGCCGCTACCGCGGCCAGCTCAGCGCCGTGCGCGCGCCGGTCACCGAGCCGGAACTGCTGATGGCCTTCGTCTTCAACGGGTAGTTCCTCAACACAGAACTTTACCGACCAGTTAGTGGGTTGGCAGATCTCCGGCCTTGGATTGGCCGAGACGCCTATCGCGATCGTCATCCACGGGCGGAGCAAGGAGCGAAGCGCTTCGCTCCTTGCTCCGCCCTGGAATGACGAGGTTCGAGAGGCTTCAGCTCATCGCCAGCGTTTGCGCTGACTTATCCAGCGGACGTTGATAGCCTCGCCCGGCAAGCCTGCAATCTTTCAAAATCACTGTGTTGAGTAACTGGACGATTGGGGGAAAGCGCATCGTGGTTTCGTTCGCTGAGCTTGCGCGACAACAAGCAGATGGGCAGTTTCCGCGGAAACGTCTAGCCGCCCCAGCCTACTGCCTCGGGCTCGAAGCCACCGACGGTTCCGGCGATCCTTCGCCCGGAGCGACCGTCGCGAAGCCGCCGGCGATGTCGGCCATTTGCGCGCCGGACTTCGACCCGTGGATCCAGGCGCGATCGGTGCTGAAGGAATAGAGCGGAACATAGTCGGGCAGATCGCTGTCACGCATGACGGCGTTGCCGAGGCTGTCGAGGATGAAGGCGCCGCTTCCGGTGCTTACCGACAGGACGGCATGGAAGAACTTGCGGCGGCGGTCCTGGAGCACCACCAGCGACATGCTCTGCGCCGGGATGCCGGCCCTGAGCAGCGCCGCCATCTTCAATATGGCGAAATCCTCGCAATCGCCGGCGCGATGCTCGAGGATTTCCGAGGGCTTCGCCCAATAGTCGAGCTTGCCGTAGACGACGCTGTCCTTGCGATAGGCGATCAGGCGGTTGATGCTTGAGTTGACGAAGGACAGCTTCTCGCGAAAACCCTTGCCGGCGGCGATGTCGACGATCTCGGCGAAAGCCGGGCTCTCGTGGTCGCAGGGGCTGCCGGCGGTGCAATCGACGATGGCCCTGTAGACGGGAGCCCAGCGCGCCGCGACGGGAAAGTTGCGCATCGACAAGGCGACGGAGCCGAAGACACCGGGAATGATCGCGGCGGTCTGGATCGGGTCGATGCCGGGATCGGTCGCGGCGGCCGAACGCGTTTCAACCTCGTGGGACACCGTGTATCCCGTCGAGACGTCGTCGATCCGGTAGGCCGCGGCCGGCTGCCAGGGCTGCATCCGGGCCAGCGAAACGCCGCCGAGGCTCGCCGGCGCAAGCACCTTTTGCAGGGCCGGATTCACCCCTGAATCCACGCCGGCGGACGATGGATTTGCCTGAACGGCAAGGCCGATCGCCAGCAAGAGAACCCTGATCCCCGTCATCCCCGGGGCTGCTTTTTGTATTTTCATAACGCCCACCTTTGACTGTGGACGCTACCAATCTTGTCTCAAATTATCGGAAAGGAAGGTGGGTAAATTTCCGCGAATCACTCTATTCTATTTTCCATCAATTTTTATTCAAATTTATACTTTCATTTACCAAACCAACGTGCCGCACCGAAGCGGATCCGGCATTCCTTAAGATCATGCATAACTGGATATATCATCGCGATTTACCAAGTGTAAAAAATGCGATTCTCTACATATTCCAGTATATGAAATAGATTGAAGGTCTGTTGCAAAGTCCGGGCCTGACATGTCTCTTTCCGGGAAATGCCGGAGGGGCTTTAGCTATGACGACCAATATCGAATTCGACGCCGTTTCAAATTCCTGGGACGAGCACACGGGCACCGCTGAAAATCATATCTCGACGGGTGTCGAGGTCGCGCAGGCGACCACCGGCCAGGCGGCGAGCGAGCCGGTGCCGGTCGATGTCGGCAGCGGCGCGCCGGCGCAGGGCGCGGCCAATGCGCCGGCCGCGAACCAGCCGGCAGCCGATGCGAATGCCCCTGCTAACGCTGCGGCTTCCAATGCCGCCCAAGGAAACGCACCGGCCGCAAACGCGCCGGCGGCGAATGCCGCGGCTGCGAACGTTCCGCATGAATATCACGCCGAAGCCGGCAATGTGGTGAAGCTCCCGGCCAATGTCTCGATCGACAACATCAAGGTCGACGGCCACAATCTGGTGCTTCAGCAGCCCGACGGTTCCGAGATCGTCATCAAGGACGGCGCGCTCAACGTGCCGACCTTCATCCTGGGCGATGTCGAGGTGCCGCGCGTGGCGCTGATCGCGGCGCTCGAGGCCAGCCATGTCGATGTCGCCTTCGGCGCCGACGGCTCGATCTCGGCCGGCGGCAACGGCTCGCCGAGCAGCGCGGGCGGCAATTTCGAACAGCCTGCCGGCGGCATCGGCGACGGCTTTGGCCTCACCGCCCTGCTGCCGCCCACGGACCTGGCGTTCGGGCAGCCGGAACATCGCGAGCTGTTCCCCGGGTTGCTGCCCGATTCCACGCCGACGATCGGCGATTTGACCCCTGAGACCAGCGGCGGCGACACCATCGTCAACGAGAAGGGCCTTGAGACTGCCGGGGCGACGGGGTCGGGAGAGGCGGGCACCAACGCTGGGGTGGACGACGACGCCTCCGAACACAACACCGGCAGCTTCACCATCACCTCGCCGGACGGCATCGGCTCGGTGACCATCAACAACCAGGTGATCTCGGGCGCAGCCCTTGCCAACAGCGCATCGACGCCGATCAACATCACGACACCGCTCGGCAACACGCTGACCATCAACGGCTACGATGCCGCGACCGGCCAGGTGAGCTACACCTACACGCTGGAGCACAGCGCGCAGCACCCGGCCGGCGACGGCACCAACTCCACCTACGACGACATGACGGTGACGGTCACCGACAGCGACGGCGACGTCTCGCTTCCCGGCACGCTCTCGGTCCAGATCATCGACGACGTGCCGACGGCGAACGCGGATATCGGGAACGTGCCGGCCGGCAGCCATGCCGCGATCAACGGCGATGTGTTCGTGAACGACGTGTTTGGCGCCGACGGCAAGGATGCCGCAAGCGGTGTCGTGGGCGTGGCCAAGGGCGACACCAACGCGAGTCTGGTCAGCGCGGCGACGGTCGGAACGGCAATCCAGGGTCAGTACGGCGTGTTGACGCTACATGCCGACGGGTCCTACACCTATGACCGCGGCGCGAACACCCCCGGCGGCGTCAACGATGTCTTCACTTACACCATCAAGGATGGCGACGGCGACCTGGCGCACACCACGCTAACCGTCAACATCGGCGACGGCACACCGACCATCGGCGGCTTGACACCCGACATCCAAGGCGGCGATGCCACGGTCTACGAAGCGGGCCTTGCAGCACGCAATGGCGAACCGGCCGGCTCGGGCGAACTCGCCGCCAGCGGCGGCAACGGTAACCTCGACCCTAGCGAGGCCGCAAACGGGACTTTCACCATCACCTCGCCGGACGGCATCAAGACGCTGACCATCAACGGCACGGATATCTCAGCCGCGGACCTGGCCAACAGCGCCAATGTGCATGTTGACGTGAGCACGCCGGACGGCAACACGCTGACCATCATCGGCTTCGACGCCAACACTGGCGCGGTGAGCTACACCTACACTCTCCTCGACAACGAGACCCATCCGAACACCGGCACGGACTCCACCTACGACAGCATGGACGTCAAGGTCACCGACCTCGACGGCAGCGTTTCTGATCCGGCGACACTTTCGATTCAGATCGTCGACGACACGCCGGTGGCGGCGAGCGACGGCGTGCTTGCCACCCACGCGGAGAACGTGACGGGCCTGACCATCGGCACGGTCGCGGGCATCCTGAGCAACGACCATTACGGCGCGGACGGCCCGGCGGCCTCGGGCTCGCTGGTGATCGGCGCCGGCGACCATGGCGGCACGGTGACGATCGTCAACGGCAACCTGGTCTACACCAACACCACGCTCAACGTGGCCAACGGGACGACGGTCGACGAGACCTTCACCTACACCATCAAGGATGGCGACGGCGACACCACCACGGCGACCTTCAAGGTGACGCTGACCGACACCGGGGTGACGATGGGCGCGGCGCCGGCGAACCTGATCGCCGATGAGGACGACATCGTCGGCGCCGGCGGCAATGCCGGCGGGCCGAATGACGTGGTCTCTCCCGTGCTGTCGGGACATATCGCCTACACGCTCGGCGCCGATCACATCGGCAGCGTTGCGCTGTCGGCCGGCCCGACGGGCCTGACGACACTGGCCGGGCAGACCGTCGACACGGTCTGGAACGGCAGCCAGCTGATCGGCTACGTGCACAACACGGACCCGAGCGTGGCCGCCAACCAGGTGTTCACCATCGCGGTGACGAACGTCACCGACAGCGGCGCCGACTACACCATGACGCTGCTGCAGCCGGTCCAGCACACGGTCAGCGGCACCGAGGACACCACAATCCCGTTCACCGTCACCGCGACGGTCACCGACGCCGACGGCTCCACCGGAACCACCAACTTCACCGTCGCCATCAATGACGACACGCCGGTGCTAGGAGCCTTCGACCACGCTTTCATCGTTGCGCAAGACAACCAAGTCGCCAATGGCACCTACGATGTTAGCTTTGGCGCTGATGGCAACGGCGGCATGTCGGTCGGGGTCTATAACGGCGACGTCGGAGCTACAGGCTATCACCTAACTACGAGTTCACTCGGTGGCGGCGTCACGCAGGTGAATGTTACGGGGAACGGCGACAATTACACATTCTATTATCAAACGCACGCCGTGAGCGGCGGAGTCGAACTTGATGCATTCTTCACCAATACCAGTGGGACATTGAGCAACTCGTTCTTCACGCTGCTCGTCAACCCGGATGGAACCTACACGTTCGACTTGGATAATGTCGGCTTCCTGCAGCAAACGACGCTCAACGGGTCTCTTTTCGGGTCAACTGGCGGCGGCCAGCCGTCGCTCACATCACCAGACGGTCAGCTCACGATCACGGGCGATGTGAACGGCGTCGCAACTGACGTCAAGGGATCCGCCAACGGCTTTGCGGTCGGTGACACCGGACTGTCAATGGATCCACATGAGAACCTGCATCTGACCTTTACCCAAGAGCAGACGGATGTCCGTTTCAATCTGACACAATGGCAAGGTAACGGTACCGCAGATGTTATCTTTAAAGTCTTTGACGGCGCGACGGACCTTCATGATTTCAGTATCAATATCCCGAAGTCGTCTGGCTATTCCATAGAGGTGGCACAGACATCGAATGCAGCGCTCTTCAATACGTATCATTTTGACAGCGCAACCTCCACTTACACGCTGTATGTCGCAACAACGTTCAATCAAGTCCAAGTGTCTTATGACCATGCTGTAACCGGGAACGCAACGTTCACCGTCAACAACATCACATATAACCAGGAAACGACGATTCCGAGCACCGATCTGCAGTTCACGGTGACCGCGACCGACGGCGACGGAGACACCTCTTCGAATTCGCTTTACGTCGATCTTCTGGGCGGTTCAAACACCTCGACAGGTATGACCGTGAATGGCACTTCCGCAGACGACGTGCTGGTCGGCGGTTCGGGCAACGATCTCCTGATCGGCGGTTTGGGCCACGACACGATGACGGGCGGCGCAGGCGCCGACACGTTCAAGCTCGACCATCTCGACATCAAGGATCTGATCACTGACTTCAGCGGGATCGGCGGCCAGGGCGACAAGATCGACTTGACGGCGCTGTTCCAAACCGGAGGTGGCAGCATCACTGACTTCGTGAAATATGATGCCAACACAGGCGCGCTTAGTGTCGACGCTAATGGAGCCACCGGCGGTGCCAACTTTGTGGAGGTCGCGACTCTGCAGAACCATCCGGCAGTCAACACGATCAACATCCTTTACGATGATGGAATACACACGCAACCGCAATCGGGGCATGTATAGGCGTGGCGTAAGGCCACGCTTCCATGCTATGCATTAGTGAACCGTGAATTCGCAATTCGAAGAGGGGCTTACATGAGACATTCCGCAAGATTGCTGGCTTCGGCCGCGGCGCTGCTCTTGGCCGGGTCGACGGGCTTCGCCGCCGACATCATCGGCGAGCCGGCGGTGAATTATTGCCGCACCGTCGGCACTTCGGACCTGGTGCTGACCGACAACATGGTGGAGCTCAAGGACCATGTGGTGAAGCTGATGGACGAATCGGTCGCCGTCGCCAACAGCCCGGAATGGATCAACTCGTCGCGTCCTGCCTTCGTCTGGGCCTCGGAAGCCAAGGTCGCCTGCGGCATGGCCTATGGCTACCTCAAGACGAACTACAAGGACGAAGACACGCTCAACAAATGCGAATGCTTCCACGACCGCATGGTCGAGTATATGCACTGAGCTGACGGGGCACCGGCTGGCTGCGATGGTAGCCGACGGCAAACCGGCGAAGGCGATCGCGCTGGACCGTTTCACCG
>NZ_RZTO01000349.1:0-5998 GCF_003997225.1 Mesorhizobium sp. M2C.T.Ca.TU.002.02.1.1 | reverse complement strand
GTCGCACACCGCCTCGCTCGCCGGCTCCGACGCCGCCTCCGGCGCTTTCCTGAAGCGGCTCGGCATCGCGCGCGTCGATTCCATTCCCGCCTTCATCGAGGCGCTGAAGCTCTTGCACATCACCGGGCCGCTGCCCGGCTACAAGCTTTCCTCGATGAGCTGTTCGGGTGGCGAAGCCTCGGTGATGGCGGACAGCGCCGAGGGGCGCTGGGTGCATTTCCCGGCGCTGACGGCCGAGCACCGCGCGCATGTGAAATCGACGCTCGGACCGCTGGTCGCGGTCGCCAATCCGCTCGACTACCACACCTTCATCTGGAACAACGAGCCGGCGATGACGGCGACCTTCACCGCCATGGTGTCGGGCGGCTTCGACCTCAACATGCTGGTGCTCGACTTCCCGCGTCCCGACCGGTGCTCGGATGTCGACTGGTGGGCGACACTGCGCGCCTTCGAGGCGGCGCTGAAGACCAACAAGGCGCAAGGCGCGATCGTCTCCTCGCTGCCGGAGAACCTGCCGGAGGAGTACACCGCCGGCCTGATGGCGCGCGGCATGGTGCCGTTGTTCGGCATTTCGGAGGCCATGGACGCCGCCCAGGCCGCCGCCTTTATCGGCTGGGCCTGGCGCGAGCCGCAGGCGCAGCCGGTCGACACGACGGCGGCAGGCGCGTCCGAAGCCAAGCGCGTGACGCCGGACGAGGCCGAAGCCAAGGAAAGGCTGATCAAGGCCGGCCTGCCGGTGCCGAAGGGCGAGCGCGCCTCGAATGCGGTCGAGGCGGTGATCTCGTCGATGACGCTGGGCTTCCCGGTGGCGCTGAAGGCGCTCGGCGTCACGCACAAGTCGGAAGTCGGCGCGGTCAGGCTGAACCTCAAGGACGCCGAATCCGTCAGCGCCGCCGCGCATGACCTTTTGCCGCTCGGCACCGGGCTTTATGCCGAGCGCATGGTGCGCGACGGCGTCGCCGAACTGATCGTCGGCTTCACCCGCGATCCGATGTTCGGCGTGGTGATGACGCTCGGCACCGGCGGCGTGCTGGTCGAGCTGTTGCGCGACAGCGTCACCCTGATGCTGCCCGCGACGCGCGACGACATCGAGGCGGCATTGCGTGGGCTCAAGCTCTATCCTCTGCTCGAAGGCTATCGAGGCCGGCCGAAGGCCGACGTCAAGGCCGCCATCGACGCCATCGCCGGCATTGCCGACTTCGTGCTGAAGAACGAAGGCGAGATCGAGGAACTCGACATCAACCCGCTGATCGTCTGCGCCGAAGGCAAGGGCGCCTGGATCGCGGACGCCCTGCTCGTGCTTGGAGAAAAGAAGAATGGCTGACGTCATCACCACCCGCCGCGAAGGCACGATCCTCGAGGTCACGCTCGACCGGCCGAAGGCCAACGCGATCGACCTCAAGACATCGCGGCTGATGGGCGAGACCTTCAAGGCGTTCCGCGACGATCCGGAGCTGCGTGTCGCCATCGTCAAGACGGCCGGCGACAAGTTCTTCAGCGCCGGCTGGGACCTGAAGGCGGCCGCCGCCGGCGATGCGGTCGACGGCGACTATGGCGTCGGCGGCTTTGCCGGGCTGCAGGAGTTGCGCGACCTCAACAAGCCGGTGATCGCCTGCGTCAACGGCATGGCGGTGGGCGGCGGCTTCGAGCTGGCGCTGTCTTGCGACTTGATCTACGCCTCGGACCATTCCTCCTTCGCGCTGCCCGAAATCCGTGCCGGCACGCTGGCCGACGCCGCGACCATCAAGCTGCCGAAGCGCATCCCCTACCACATCGCCATGGACCTCCTGTTCACCGGCCGCTGGATGGACGTCGCCGAAGCGCATCGCTGGGGCCTGGTCAACGAGGTGCTGCCCAAGGAGAAGCTCGAAGAGCGTGTCTGGGAGATCGCAAGGCTTTTGGCCAGCGGTCCGCCGCTGGTCTTCGCCTCGATCAAGGAGACAGCGCGGGTGGCCGAGGCGCTGACCTTCCAGGACGCCATGAACAAGGTGACGCGCCGGCAACTGCCGACGGTCGACATCCTCTACGGGTCGGAAGACAATATGGAAGGGTTTCGGGCGTTCGCGGAGAAGCGCGACCCGGTGTGGAAGGGGAAGTGACTTTACGGAGATGACGGCGCCAAGCCCCCCTCTCTGCCCTGCCGGGCATCTCCCCCTCAAGGGGGGAGATTGGCAGTTTCGGGCTCAGCGCTCCTCTTGCGACGCAGAAGATTGGCGAAAGCCTTCGCGACATCCGATCTCCCCCCTTGAGGGGGAGATGTCCGGCAGGACAGAGAGGGGGGCCTGGGCGCTATCATCTGAAGTTGGCCATCCTTCATGACCGACTACAAAACCCTCATCGACGCCGAGACCTGGGCATTCATCGAGAAGACCAACTCCTACTACCCGCCGGATACGATCGACTACACGATCACCCAGCAGCGCGCGATCTACGACCGGATGTGCCGCGAGTTCTTTGCCGGCTATCCGCAAGGCGTGACGGCGGAGACGACTGTCGTTGCCGCACCGACCAACAGCATCCCGGTCCGCATCTACCGGAACGCTGCGCCGAACAAGACCGCGATGGTGCTCTATATCCATGGCGGCGGCTTCATCCTTGGCGGTCTGGACAGCCATGACGACGTCTGCGCCGAGCTTTGCGCCCGCACCGGCTTCCAGGTGGTCTCGCTCGATTACCGGCTGGCGCCGGAGCATCTGCACCCGGCGGCCTTCGATGACGCCATGGACGCCTTCGAATGGGCCGCCAAGACCTATGACTGCCATGTCCTGCTCTGCGGCGACAGCGCTGGCGGCAATCTCTGCGCCGCAGTCGCTCACGCCACGCGCGGCCATGACAAGAAGCCGGCCGGCCAGGTGCTGATCTATCCCGGCCTCGGCGGCGACCACTCGAAGGGCTCTTACGTCACGCATGCCGAGGCGCCGATGCTGACAGTGTGCGACCTCGACTTCTACAAGCATATCCGCACCGGCGGCGTCGACATGACCGGCGACATCACGCTCTACCCGCTCGCCGATGCCGATTTCGCCAATTTGCCGCCGACGGTGCTGATCACCGCGCAATGCGACCCGCTGTCCTCCGACGGCGAGGCCTATCGCGACCGCGTCGTCGCGGCCGGCGGACGCGCCACCTGGTTCGAGGAGCCGGGGCTGGTGCATGGTTATCTCAGGGCCCGGCACATGGTCGGCCGGGCTCGGACGAGCTTCAGCCGCATCGTCGAGGTAGTTTCGGCGCTTGGGCGCGGCGACTGGCTCTGGTGATCGCCTCGTACAGCCGACTTTTCTGCCGCCTCGCATCCGCCGCATTGAACCTTTCCGCTCTGATCCGCGACTGACGGTCTGGCGCCGCAATGATGCGGCTCGGAGGAAGGCGTCAATGATCAGAACTCCAGAGACTTCGAGGGTTCAAGAAACAACGTGCGCCCGGCACAACCATCGCCCGCGGGATGGCGTCGATGCGCTGGGCTTCCGGCTGGTTCCGTTGACCCCTCCCCGGCGCAGGCGTATCGTCGCGCGGACAAAGGCGGACAATTCAGCTGGGGAAGAACGTGCCGCAACGCCGCGCCTTGCCCTGGTTGGCGCGGTCGAGGCGGACGTTCCTTCCAGCGGCTTCGGGGGGAGTTCAATGTCTGGCGTTCGCGGCTCGTTCCTGCGTTCCCGTGGCGGCCGTTTGCGCCGCGCAATCGCGACAAGCAGCGGAATTCTCGCCCTGGCGCTGTCCGCCGGCCTGTGGCTCGGCGGCGTGGCGAAGGCGCAGGAAACCCAGATCATCTATCCCGGCTCGATGGCGGTCACCGGCTTTCCGGGCACCACCATTCCCGATTTCGATCAGGGTCTGCCGCCCGGCGTCGACCCGGTCGACGAGACCTTCATCGACACGTCCCGCGCATCCCTGCGCGTCTTCAACGTTTCCAATCTCGGCGGGCCGGCCTCCGGCCAACTGGTCAACACGCCGCCGCCTTTCGAGGTGACCGCCGGCCAGATCGGCGAGGTGTTCGGCCTCGCCTATGACGATGGCATGCGCGACGGCGTGCCTTCGGGCGTTCCCAATCTCTACGCGGCCGCGACCTCGCTGCACGGCATCGAGATCGTCACGCCGGACACCGACAATGACGGCAGGCCGGAGCGGCAGCGCCGCGGCGCCGCGGGCGCGGTCTTCATGGACGGCCAGTTCGGCATCGAGAATGGCGGCGGTCCGGGCACGATCTGGAAGATCGACGGCATTACGGGCGCGGTCTCCAAATTCGCCGACATCGACACCAACAGCGGGCCGGGCATCGGCAACCTCGCCTTCGATGCTACCCATCGCGAGTTCTTCGCTTCGGATCTCGACACGGGGCTCATTCACCGCATCGATATCGAGGGCCACCTGATCGACAGCTTCGACCATGGCGTCGCCGGGCGCCCGGCGCATGGGCTAGAGCCCGTCGCCGACGACGGCGCCGCGATGGACATCCAGGCTGCCGCTTTCGATAGCGAAGCCCCCGAGACCTGGGGCTATACGCAGGATGCGCGCCGCGTCTGGGCTGTCGCCTATCATGGCGGCCGGCTCTACTATTCCGTCGGCGAGAAGGCCGAAATCTGGTCGGTCGGCATTGCGAGCGACGGAAGCTTTGCCGGCGATCCGCGCTGGGAACTGACGGTCAAGGCGGACCAGGACTATGCCGTCACCGACATCGCCTTCGACAATAAGGGCTTCATGTATCTCGCCCAGCGTGGCCCGGTCGAGAACCGCTACGATTACAGCCGCTTCGCCTCTTCCGGCAAAGGCGAGCTGATCCGTTACTGGCGCGAGGACCCTGACGATCCGGCAACGGAATCGGCCTGGGTCGAGGTTCCAGAGGAATATGCGGTCGGCTTCCCGCAGGGCAACCGCCAGTCGGCCGGCGGCGTCGACCTGCAATATCGCTACGACACCGAAGGCAATCTCGACACGTCCGTCTGCACCGACACCGTCGTCAACACCGGCGACAAGCTGCGCGACAACCCGGAGCTCGCCGAGCGGCTCGCCGCCGGCGGACCGCTTGCCGTGCACGGCGTGCAGCTGACGCCGAGCGCGCTGGTCAAGCCGGCCAACGTGCCGCCTTTCGGCTCCTGGTTCGTCGATTTCGACGGCTATTTCGAAGACCCGGACGTGCAAGGCCATGTCGGCGACGTCAGGGTCTGGCGCCCCTGCGAGGGCCGCGCCGGCTACTACGAGGAAATCCCCGGCGGCTATCTGCCTCCGTTCTATCCGCCCGACTTCCCGCCGCCCGGCAATCTGCCGCCCTGCGTGGATGTCGAGGACGTGCATTACTATTGCACGCCGCGCGGTCTGCGGGCCGAACTCACTCTCCATGACCATGCCGGCTTCGGCGGCGATTCGATCAAGGCGCAGTCCAGGACGTCCGGCGTCGGGGTGACCACCCCCATGTCGCATGTCCCGGGCAAGCCCTACGCGGTCGACATCACCGGCCACAATCCGGGCGACACCGTCAATGTCGGGCTCTGCTTCTACCGCAAGTCCGATCAGGACAAGGGTGGCTACTACCCTTGCTGCAAGATGACGCTGCCGCTCAGAACGCCAGCCGTCGACTGCGAAGCGCCGAGGAGGGAAAGATGAGCGATCTCGCCCATTCCCGCTCCACCTCGCGCAAAACCGTCATGGAGACGATCATGAAACCCCTGTCATATGCCAGGCGCGCCGCGCGCTGGCTGATGGCGGCCGGTATCGCGGTCGCCATGATGCCGGCCTTGCCGGCGCTCGCCCAGGACCAGGCTCCGGCCGCGACCGACCAGGCCGCCAATCCAGCGTCACGCGGCATCAATGCGGAACTCGCGCGGATCGTGCCGTTCTTCACCAAGAAAGGCGGCCAGAGAAGCTGCGATTCCGTTGAGTATGTCCTGAGCTTCGGCATCCATGGCGACCCGCAGGACTTCGACCGGCCAAGCGTGGCTGCCCTGCTCAAGGCGACAAGGCTCGATTTCAGGGACCAGCTGCCGCACGGCCTGCAGATCGTCAG
>NZ_RZTO01000348.1:0-6014 GCF_003997225.1 Mesorhizobium sp. M2C.T.Ca.TU.002.02.1.1 | reverse complement strand
GCACGAACACCTTGCCGGTCTTCTCGACCAGCGCCGCCAGCTTCTTCGCCTCGGCCAGCGAGGTCGCAAGCGGCTTGTCGCAGATCACATGGATGCCGGCCTCGAGGAAGGCCTTGGCCGCCGGCACATGCACATTGTTTGGCGTCACGATCGCCACCGCCTCGATGCCGTCGGGACGCTTGGCCTCGGCCTTGGCCATTTCGGCATAGGAGCCATAGCTGCGTGACGGATCGAGCCCGAGTTCTTCGGCCGACGCCTTTGCCCGTTCCGGGTTCGACGACAATGCGCCGGCCACCAGCACGAAGTCGTTGTCCATGCGCGCCGCGATGCGATGCACCGCACCGATGAAGGCGCCCTGCCCGCCGCCGACCATGCCATAGCGGATCGGGCCGCCTCCCGCTTCCGACTTCGATGCGCCGACCATTTCTTGTCCTCTCTTCTTGGTGTCACCTCCCCCTCGAGGGAGAGCCGATCCGCGCAGCGGATCGGGTGGGGTCGCCCGGCGTGGAGTTCGGCATGAACCGACCCTTCCCGGCCCTTCGGGCCACCCTCCCCTCACGGAGGAGGGAAGGCAAGCGTCAAATCCCCATCATCGCGCGCAGCAGCTTCTTGTCGGTGGTGCCGGCGGCGAAATCGTCGAAATGCTTCCAGTCGGCGGGTCTGTTCTGGTCGTTCATCGCCATCTCCAAATCAATCGACAAAAGCGAGCGTCGGCAGGTCGACCACGGTGGCACCGCCATCGACGGTCAGGATCGAACCATTCATCATCGCCGCCTCGCTCGAAGCGACGAAGCAGATGACGTTGGAGACCTCCTCCGGCGTCGCCGGCCGGCCGAGCGGCACGTCCTTGGTGACAAGCCTGTAGGCTTCCTCGATCGAGCCCAGCCCGTGCTTGTCGACAATCACCTGCATCTGCTCGTCGGCCATGGCGGTCGCCACCCAACCGGGGCAGATGATGTTGGTGCGCACGCCCTGGCGACCGTAGTCGCGCGCCAGCGATTTGCCGAAGCCGACGCAGGCATGCTTCATGGTGACGTAGCCCGCCGCCGCCGGTCCGGCGAACAGGCCAGCGATCGAGGCGACGACGACGATGTTGCCCTTGCGCGCGATCAGATCGGGCAGGCATTCCCGGGCGCAGACGAAAGCGGTGTCGAGATTGGTGCGCGTCGCCAGGGCCCAGGTTTCGTCGCTCATCGTCACCGTCGGGCCGACGCCGTGGCCGCCGGCATTGGCGACGAGGATATCGACCGGGCCGATCTTATCGTGAACTTCGGCGAGGGCGGCGCGGACCGCCTTGGCGTCGGCGGCGTCGCCCTGCACGACCAGCCCGCCAATATCCCTGGTCACGGCCTCGAGCGGCTCTCGCCGCCGCCCCATCAGCACGACTTTGGCTCCCTCTGCCGCCATGCGCCGGGCGACAGCGGCGCCGATGCCGGTGCCGCCACCGGTGATGAAGGCCGTCTTGCCGGAAAATCTCATGCCGCGGTCCTTATGGGCACGCGCCCAAATGCTGCTGATCGTTGGTTTGGAGTGTGCGACGGGAGATGCCTTCCGTCTTGTCCGAGCGGGAACTTTGTTTTGACTGAGCGCGCACTTCCGCGCTCCTCTTGTATGCCGCGCGACCTTGCCGCGCGGCATCATGCGTTTGGCTTCCGGCGGCCTATTTCTTGACCGCCTCGAGATCGATGACGATGTCGACCTCTGGCCCGAGGCCGAACCCATCGGCGGCCTTGGCCATTGGGAAGTCGGCGGTGCTGACCTTGCCGGTGGCGCTGAAAGCCGCCTTGGTCAACGTCGCGTCCCATGGCGCGGGCGCTTCATTGAGCAGCTTGACGTCGAGCGTTACCTCCTTGCTGACGCCGCTGATGGTGAGGTTGCCGGTGACCTTGCCGGTCTTGTCGTCGACCTTCTCGACCTTGGTACTTTCGAAGCTGATGGTCGGAAACTCGGCGGCGTTGAAGAAGTCCGGGCCTTTCAGGTCGCTGTCGCGCTGGTCGAAGGCGGTGTGGACCGAGCCGACATCCAGCTCGGCCTTGACGCTGCTTTTGGTGACGTCCGCCTTGTCCATGACGATCGAGCCTTTGACCGCGTCGAACTGGCCGTGGGCGATGCCATAGATGCCATGCTTGACGGTGAAGGTGACCCAGGCGTGCTGGCCGTCGATGTCGTAATTATCGGCATGCGCCGCGGCAGTCAGGATCGATGCGCCGGCGAAAGCGAGCGCGGCAATCAGTTTTGTCGTCCTCACATGTTTTCTCCCTGTTGTTGGTTGTTGTGTTTGGATCCGGCTCAGGAAAAGCCGAGGGCGGCCCCATGCGGCGCCCAGACGATCGCCGTCACGATGGCCAGAATCGCCGGAACGGCGATCAGGATGCCGGCGACCAGCGGCCGCAGGGACCGTGCGCCGGGAAGCAGGTTTTGCAACGGGCCGCGCACGAGCGCGACGGCGAACGGCGGCAAGGACGACAGGATGAGCGCGGCGGGATTGGCCTTGGGCGCGAGCAGCGCCACCTGGACCAGCACCGTCGCGGCGGCATAGAGCAACAGGAACTCGACGCCCTTGCTCCATGCGGCGGTCGCGCCGCCGCGCAACGCAGCGAGATACTGCGCGAGGCACCAGCCGCCGATCAGCGCGGCAATCGAGCCGAGCAGCTGCCCGGTGACGATCGAGGCGCCGAGCACCGAGACGATGGCGCCGGCGAGCGACAGGGCGAGAACCGCCGCCGGTGCGAGGAACGGCTCTTCCGCCGACGGCGATGGCGAAGCCTCCTGCGCGACCAGCATCGCGGCGCCAATCAGCGTCAGCAGGCCGACAGCAAGTGCCGCAATCAGCTGCAGATCGAGAGCGCCGCCGGCCAACCGCCGCCAACCGAGCCACAGGAAGGCCGCCGCGAAAGCGACGACGGCGAGAAGACTCGTTGCGCGTCCCAACACCCGCTCGGGCAGCAGGCCGATGACGGTGCCGGCGAAGGCGAGATAGATCAACTTCTGGCTGGCGGCGACAGGCGGCATGACCGGTGGCCCGAGCGTGTCCCAGTAGAAGAACAGGAGCAGCGCTGCCCAGAACAACGTGAGCACCAGCGATGCCGCCGGCAAAACAAAGCGTGCAGCGAGCGCCAGCGCGATGCCGAGCAGCAGCGGCAGCGCGGCCGTGGTGACCATCGGATTGCCGAGAACCGCGCTCAAATCGTCTTCACCTTCCAGGACCCACGGAGACATGCCAGCGTGGCCGATCTCATCCCGCAATCTTGATTGGCCTCGGGCGAGCCGTCTTGTCCGAGCGGGAACTTTGTTTTGACTGAAAGCGCACTCGCGGCCGCGCCGGCTTGAAGGGCGTTGGCGCACTCCATAACCCTCTCGAAAAATGTTCATCAATTGCGAGGAGGATGGCGTGAACGAGAGAACCGTGCCGCCGATCAGCGCGGCTGCCGCCGCATTCCTGTCGCGGCCGCATCGACCCTTCATAAATGGACGTTTCGTCAACGGTCTTGCCGGCGAAGGGCTGGCGGTCGATGATTCCGCTTCCGGCGAGATCGTCGCGCATGTGCCCGAGAGCGGCCCGGAACTCGTCGACCAAGCGGTGCGTGCGGCGCGCGCGGCGCTCGAGGGGCCATGGGCGTCGATGCGTCCGGTCGACCGCCAGAACCTGATGCTGAAGCTTGCCGACGCGATCGAGGCCGATGCCGACCTTCTGGCCGAAATCGAAAGCATCGAGAACGGCAAGTCGCTCAGCGTCGCGCGCATGCTGAGCGCGGGCGGCGCCGTCGACTGGCTGCGCTACTATGCTGGCTGGGCGACCAAGATCGAAGGCTCGACGTTCCAGGTTTCCATTCCCGTGCCGCCTGGGGCGAAGCACCAAGCGATGACGGTGATGGAGCCAGTGGGTGTCGTCGGCGCCATCGTGCCGTGGAACTTTCCGCTGCTGATCGGCATGTGGAAGATCGCGCCGGCGCTCGCCTGCGGCTGCACCATCGTGCTCAAGCCGCCGCAGGAAACACCGCTCGGCCTGCTCAGGCTCGCCGAACTGATCGAGGCAGCGGGCTTCCCGCCCGGCGTCATCAACATCGTCACCGGCAGCGGCACTGTGACCGGTGAGGCGCTGATCCGCCATCCCGGTATCGACAAGCTGACCTTCACCGGCTCGACGGAAGTGGGAAAGCGCGTTGGCCACGCCGCGGTCGACCGCATCGCGCGCTTCACCCTAGAGCTCGGCTCCAAGTCGCCGATGATCCTGCTCGCAGACATGGAGGACGGCGTCGAGCCGCTGCTCGCCGGGCTCGGCATGTTCTTCAACCAGGGTCAGGTCTGCACCTCGGCGGCGCGGCTCCTGATCGAGAAGCCGATCTACGACCGCACGCTGGCGCGGCTGGCCGAAATCGCCGACGGCATGACGATGGGCGCCGGCCGCGACGCGGAGGCGCAGATCAATCCACTGGTCTCGGCCAAGCATCGCTTGAGCGTGCAGGGTTTCGTCGAGCGCAGCCTGGCGGTGGGTGTCGAACGCGTGAGCGGCGCGCGACCCGTGCCTACGAAAGGTCACTATGTGGCGCCGACCATCCTCCACCATGTGAAACCGGAGATGGAGATCGTGCGCGAGGAGGTATTCGGGCCAGTGGTGGCGGCGATGCCGGTCGCCGATCTCGACGAGGCGATCCGCATCGCCAACGACACGCGCTACGGGCTGTCGGCCTCGATCTGGACCCGTGACATGGGCAAGGCGATGACGGCGATCCACGGCCTCAAGGCCGGCACGGTGTGGGTCAATTCGCACAACACGCTGGATCCGGCAGCGCCCTTTGGCGGCTTCAAGCAATCCGGCATCGGCCGCGAGCATGGCCGCGCGGCGATCGAGGGCTACCTCGAAACCAAGACCGCCATCATGCGCTACGCCTGATCCGATGACGGACATCTACGATTACATCGTCGCCGGCGCGGGCTCGGCGGGCTGCACGGTGGCGAGCCGGCTGGTCCAGGCCGGCAAGCGCGTGCTGGTCGTCGAGGCTGGCCCCGCGGACAACACGCGCTTCATCGATATGCCGGCCACCTTCGCCAAGGTGATCGGCACGGCGCGCAGTTGGATCTACCAGTCGGAGCCGGAGCCGAGCGTCGGCGGCCGCTCGCTGCCGATCCCGCAAGGGCGCACGCTCGGCGGCGGCTCTTCGATCAACGCCATGCTCTACATAAGGGGTCAGCCGGAAGACTATGACGGCTGGCGCGATCTCGGTTGTCCCGGCTGGGGCTGGGACGAGGTGTTGCCGGTGTACAGGAGGCTGGAGCGCAACGAGCGGCTTGCCGGCGAGTTGCACGGCTCCGAAGGACCGTTGCCGGTCTCCGATCCGCGCAACCGGCATCCGCTGTCCCTCGCCTATGTGCGCGCCGCCCAGCAAGCCGGCTACCGCTTCAATGACGACTTCAACGGCGAGCGGCAGGAAGGCGTCGGCTTCTACCAGACCACGACCGCAGACGGCGAAAGGCAGTCGGCCGCCAAGGTGTTCTTGCGGCCGCTCGCCGGCAACGCCAATCTCACGGTCGTCACCGATGCGCTGGTGACGGCGCTCACGCTGGAGAACGGCGCCGCGACCGGCCTCTCCTATCAAACGCCGGACGGCCATAACCATACCGCCTCGGCGAAGGACGAAGTGATCCTTGCCGCCGGCGCGCTTGCGACGCCGAAACTGATGATGTTGTCCGGTCTCGGCCCGGCCGCGCATCTGGCGGAGATAGACATTCCCGTCGTCCGCGACATGCCGGCGGTCGGGCGGGACCTGCAGGACCATGTCGCCGCCCCGCTCTACGCGCTGACCCGCAAGCCGGTCTCGCTGCTCGGCGAGGATCGCGGCTTCAAGGCGCTGCGGCATGGCATCGAATATCTCCTGTTCCGGCGCGGCCTGCTCGCCTCCAACGTGGTCGAGAGCGGCGGCTTCTTCGACACCGATGGCGATGGCCGACCCGACGTCCAGTTCCACGTGTTGCCGGTGATGATCGAAAACGCCGAGCACGGCTCGGTCGAACGC
>NZ_RZTO01000347.1:0-6030 GCF_003997225.1 Mesorhizobium sp. M2C.T.Ca.TU.002.02.1.1 | reverse complement strand
AATTGGCGACCAGCACGAACATGAACAGCGAGAACACCAGCGGGAAGAACTGCATGCCCTGCTTGCCGGCGGCATCGCGCAGCATGTTGCCGACGAACTCATAGGCCATCTCGGAGATCGACTGCAGCCGGCCCGGAATGAGCGCGCGGCTGGCGGTGCTCATATAGAGGAAGGCCGAGGCCAGCACGATCGTCACGACCATGAACAGGGAGGAATTGGTGAACGAGACGTCGTAGCCGCCGATATGCAGCGGGATGATCGGATGGATCTGGAACTGGTGGATCGGATCGACCTTGTCAGCAGCAGCCACTTTAAATCCCCGTCAAAGCCACAACCGGCTTCTTAAGTTCACTTCAGCGCCTTGCGGCGCCCCGCTTCATTCTTTTGGCTCGCGCGGCTTGCCGCCCTGGCCGAATTCGGATGCCAGTCCCGCCGAGCGCAGGACGTTGAGTATACCTGCGCCAAAGCCCAGCAACAGGCCCACGATCAGACCCCAAGGCGCTGTTCCCGCCAGGCGGTCGATGATCCAGCCCAGGCCGACACCGACCACCACTCCGGCGATGAACTCGCTGGACAGTTTCAGCGCCTGACCGTAACCGGTCGCAGCTTTCGCTTCGTCTTTCCCCTCGAGCCGGTCCGTGCGTCTCGTCGCAAGCGATGCTTCGAGATCGCGCCGGCGGCGCTCAAGTTCGTCGTCGCGGATGGTGGCTTCTGGCTGCCTGCCGCGGCCGGTTTCTCCGGTTCCGTCTGGCCCGGTTTTGTCGGCCATCGCAACCCCCCTGCCCGGGCAGACGATTGCCGTCCGTCCGCTTCTAAAGTCGCCGGCAACATAGTTAGAGGGTCAGCCCCCGTCAAGCCACGGGCCGAACTTCGAAGCGATGTATTTTTCGCTGTTAAATCAATTAGTTACCAAGGTGCGACATCGTGCCCTTCACGGCCGCGTGAGGACTCGGCGCGAATCCGCGCGGCAAGGCGCGTCCGCCGGGGCACGCAGGCTGCCGGCAGACGGACAGGCGGAGGCGTCGTTTAAACGGCTCAGCTCCAGCCGCCGCCATAGGTGCGATAGAAGATATGCAGCCCGATCCTGGTCATGCGCTGCATGGCGCGCGCCCAGCCCGGGTGAACGTAATTGGCGTAGTAATGCGTCGACGAGCCGACCTCGGGAATGAAGATCTTGCCGGCGGTCACCGCCATGGCGACCTCCTGGGCGGTCTTGTAGGAAGCCTGGTCGGTGATGCTCTTCTTCCTGCCGTCACAGGCGAAGGAAAACTGGCAGCGGTTGAACCAGCTGTCGTTTTGGTAGACGACGCCGCAGATCGTCTTCGGATAAGCCGGGTTGCGGACGCGGTTGAGAATCACCTGCGCGACCGCCGCCTGACCACGCACCGGCTCGCTGCGTGCCTCGAAATAGATGCCCTTGGCCAGGCAGGCCTGCTCGGGCTTGGAAAAGACGCTCGCCGGCAAAGGATTCTGCAGCCAGGCGTGGTCGCCCTTGCCCATCGGCGGAATGAAGCGGCCGTCGTTCGGATCGTCCTGCAGCAGCGCCTCGAAGGGCGAGGCCTTGGCATAGTCGGGCGCGGACTGGGCATAGGCGGTGGCGAGGATATCCGGCTTGTCGTTGTTGACGAGCGCGACAAGGGCGGCCGGCAGATCCGGATCCGGCTTCTTGTCCTCGCGCAGATGGAAGGCCTGGGCGATCTGGACTTCCTTGCCCTTGATGCCGGGCTTGGCGAAGGTGAGCTTCAGGCCGCTGTCCATCGCGGGACGCAGCAGCGAGGAGGTGCGCTCGAAAATCGAGCCGGCGCTGAAATTCTTGGGCGGCGCGACCGGCGAGACCTGGACGAGGCGGCCCTTCTTGTCGGCGCGCACGACGCGGTCCTCATCGGGCGTCGCGCCGGCGGCGTTTCCCTTGCCGCGGAAGGCGACGGTGCCCACGCCCGGCAAATTGACGCCGGAGCCGGAGAGCGAGCCGGTGGCGGTGGAATCGACGAACGGCATTTCGGCGGCATGCACCGAGCCGGCGGCGGATTTCTCGATATAGGCATTCCAGCGGACGTTGGACGATTCCAGGCCGGAGATCAGGCTTGCCATATCCTGATAGGCGACGGCCGACGGAAAGCCGACCCAGATACCGAGCCCGAGCACCAAAGGAGAAAGGAAGGAACGTCTTTTCGCAACGGCGGCGGCGGCAAGCCGCATTGAAACGCGTCGATGCACGGAACTCTCCAGAACGCTACTGACCCCGGAGAGCCAAAATGAAGCATTAACCTTGATGCGGGGTTAACGACATCGATCATGTTCTTTTCATGTTTGAGGAAAGCCGGCTTGCAATTTTCACAGCGGGCCGATGAAGAATCAGGCTTGGGCGGGCGCATCAGGTTTGGCTGAATCAGGCCTGGCGCAGGAAGATCGGCCAGGCGAGCGCCGCGCAGACTGCGGCCGCGAGCCACACGCCCGGCCAGGCGAAGGCCACCAAAATCCAGGGGATGGCGATCGGCACCAGGCAAAAGCCGATGAACACGAAACTGTTGGCCAGGCTGAGCGCGGTGCCGACATGGCCGGCGCCGGCAAGCGTGGCAAGCTCGGTATAGGCGACGCCGTGCCAGGCCGAGACGGATATGCCGGCGACCACGACCATCAGCGGAAGCAGCGGCAGCAGCCACGGCACTCCAGCGGCGCAGGCCGCCAGCAGCCACAACACCAGGAAGGCAAATGCGCTCAACGCGCTGCAGAGCTTCAGGAATGGGCGGCGGTTGCCGTGGCGGTCGGTGAAGCGCCCGCTCCAGACGCGCATCACCATGGCGCCGGTCTGCACGGCGGCGAGGCTCGCGCTGGTCACAAAGGTGCCCATGCCGGCGAAGTCGTGCAGGAAGACCGAGGCGAAGGTCAGCACCGCGACCTGCGGGAAGCAGAGCAGGCCTATTGCCGTCGAGATGCGCCACACCTCGATGTTGCGTAGCGGCGCCGGGCCGCTTGTGGCAGTGACGGCGTGACCGCCGCTCCCCACCGGCGGTTCGTGCAGCCAACGCCAGGCAAACCAGGCCGAGAGCGCGGAGACGGCGGCAAGCAGGCCGAAGACCGCGGCGAAGCCCAAGGCCAGCGCCAGGGAAGGCAGGACAAGCGCGCCCAGCCCGCCGCCGAGCGGCACCGCCGTCTGCCTGATGCTCATGGCAAAGCCGCGCTCGCCCTCGCCGAACCAGCCCATGATGGCGCGGCCGCTGGAGCCGTTGACGCTGCCGCCGAGCAGGCCGGCGGCGAGCAGGCTTGCCGAGAGCAGCGCGACGCCGGGAACGGCTGTTTTCGTCGGTACGACGAGCATTGCCATGATGAATAGCCAGGCCGCAGTGGCGCCAAGCCCTGTCAGGAGCACGCGGCGGTCGCCCCAGCGGTCGGTGAGCACGCCCCAGGGCAATTCGCTCAGCGCCACGCCGAGGCCGAGCAGCCCGAGCGCCAAACCGAGCGAGGCGTTGTCGAGGTGGTAGCCCTGGCGCATCGCCACAGCGGTCGCCGGAATGCCGGAGAAGGTGGCGGAGAAGCCGGCATTGGCGGCGACGCCGATGCCCAGAACCTTCCAGCGATGATTGGGGCCGAAGGCGCGGCGAGCGCCGGCACGCGCATCAGGCGACTGACAGTCGTTTCGTGTGACGATAGCGGACATGGTTCCGTTCCCGTGACGGCCGGCTGGCGGCTTGACGGGCAGGATGTAGCGCCATAGCTTCATCCATAAAATCAGGAAGTTTTTTACCAACAATCCTGAAAATCAGGACAATCTCATGCGCCGCGTCACGTTCGACCTCGATGTCCTCAGAACCTTCGTCACCGGCATGGAACTGGGCAGCTTCGCCAAGGCGGCCGAACGGCTGGGACGCTCGACGTCGGCCGTCAGCGCGCAACTGAAGAAGCTGGAAGAGCAGGCGGATACGCCGATCTTCCGCAAGGCGGGACGCGGCCTGGCGCTCACCGAGGCCGGCGAGACGATGCTCGGCTATGCGCGCCGGCTGATCGAGCTCAACGACGAGGCGGCCTCCGCCATCCGCGACGTCGAGCTGGAAGGCTGGGTGCGGCTCGGCCTGCAGGAGGATTTCGGCGAGGCCGTGCTGCCAGACGTGCTCGGCCGCTTCGCCCGCGCCCACCCGAAGGTTCGGATCGAAGCGCGAATCGGGCGCAGCCACGAGCTTGCCGAGCGTGTGCTCTCAGGCAATCTCGACATCGCGCTCGCCTGGCATGACGGCACGACGCTGCCCTACAGCCGGCATGTCGCCGACGTGCCGGCGCGCTGGATCGGCCCGGCGAAGCCGATCGAGGCAGGTCGGCCCAATGGCGAGCCGCTGCCGCTGGTGGTGTTCGAAGCGCCCTGCCTGTTGCGCACTGTCGCGACGGAGACACTCGACCGCGCAGGCATGCCCTGGCGCATGGCCTTCTCAAGCCCCAGCCTCGGCGGCATCTGGGCGGCGGTGGCGGCGGGACTGGGTCTCACGATCCGCACCGATATCGGCCTGCCCGCCAATGTCAGGGCGATCGCGCCGGGCGTGCTCGGGCTTCCGGCGTTGCCGACGATGGCGCTGCACCTGCACCAGAAGGACGCCGAGCTCGACCCGGTGGCGGCGCGGCTGGCGGAGATTCTCTTGCAGGCGGCGCTGGAGAGGCTGCCGGAGGGAGCGCGAACCGGCGATGGGCTGCGAGAGGTCGCTTAAGCCCCACACTTTCGTCATCCACGGGCGGAGCGACGCGAAGCGGAGCGTAGACCCGAGGATCCATTCCGTTACATCGACCGAATGGTGCAGCGGTGCAGAATTCTGAACCGTGGTGACGCTTCCAAGTTACGGAATGGATCCTCGGGTCTACGCGCGTCGCTTCGCTCCTTGCTTCGCCCGTGGATGACGAAGCGTTGCCGCCCTAATGCCTCACCGCTTCTTCGCCCGACCCGCAAACGGATTGTCGGACGTGCGCAGCGCCATGCGGATCGGCACACCTGGCATGTCGAAGGCCTCGCGCAGGCTGTTCGAGAGATAGCGGACATAGGATTGCGGCATCGCGTCCGGGCGCGAGCAGGAGACGACGAAGCCCGGCGGCCGGGTCTTGGCTTGTGTAACGTATTTGATCTTCAGCCGGCGGCCGGCGACGGCGGGCGGCGGATGATGCGCGAGGATACCTTCCAGCCAGCGGTTGAGCTTGCCGGTGGAGACACGGCTGTTCCACACCCTGTGCGTCTTGATGACGCTTTCCATCAGCTTGTCCAGGCCGCGGCCGGTCTCGGCCGATACCGTCACCGCCTGGATGCCGCGCACCTGCGGCAAAAGCCGCTCGGTCTTCTCGCGCAGCTCGGCCAGCAATTCCTGCGGATTGTCGATCAGGTCCCATTTGTTGAAGGCGATCACCGGCGCCCTGCCCTCGCGTATGATGAGGTCGGCGATCTGCAGGTCCTGCTTCTCGAAGGGAATGGTGGCGTCGAGCACGATGATGACGATCTCGGCGAAGCGGATGGCGCGCAGGCCGTCCTGCACCGAGAGCTTCTCGAGCTTCTCCTGCACCTTCGATTTGCGCCGCATGCCGGCCGTGTCGAACAACTTTATGCTGCGGCCGCGCCAGTCCCAGTCGACCGAGATCGAATCGCGCGTGATGCCCGCTTCCGGGCCGGTGAGCAGCCGCTCCTCGCCGATCAGCGCATTGATCAGCGTCGACTTGCCGGCGTTTGGGCGGCCGACGACGGCGATGCGCAGCGGCTTGGTGTCGTCATAGGGTGCTTCAGCGTCCGGGTCGGCGATGTCCTCGCCGATCAGCACTTCGCTGGCGGCGATCTCATCGCTGTCGTCTTCATCCTCGCCGAGTGTGCGCTCTTCGCCCAAGGCCTCGACCACCGCGTCGCGCAGGTCCGGCATGCCCTGGCCGTGCTCGGCCGAGACCGGGATCGGCTCGCCGAGGTGGTGCGCAAATCCGGCAAGCCGGTGGTGCTGGTCGCCAACAAGGCCGAGGCGCGCGGCGCTCAAGGGGGACTGCTGGAGGCCTGGGAACTCGGCCTCGGCCTTGTTG
>NZ_RZTO01000346.1:0-6034 GCF_003997225.1 Mesorhizobium sp. M2C.T.Ca.TU.002.02.1.1 | reverse complement strand
GAATTACGGCAAGCAAGAGTGGGCAGCGTTCGAGCACAGTGCCGTTTCCTTTTTGCCGCCGCTTGGTGTAACCAACGCACACTTCCTCACGGGCCCCTTGCATGCTCATCATCCGCTCGCTGGCGTTCAACTTCGTTTTCTATCTCAGCCTGATCGTCCAGATGATCTTCTGGACGCCTTTCTATTTCCTGTCGCCGCGCCATCGCGCCTGGTTCGTGCCGAAATTCTGGTCGCGCACCTCAATGTGGCTCTATGACAAGATCGCCGCGACCAAGAGCGAGATCACCGGCGTCGAGAACCTGCCTGAAGGCTCCTTCATCCTGGCGCCGAAGCACCAGTCCTTCTGGGACGCGATCGCCTTCTTCCCCTATCTCGACGACGCGCTCTACATCCTGAAACGCGAGCTGACCTGGATCCCTTTCTTCGGCTGGTACATCATGAAGATGCGCATGATCCCGGTCGACCGCGGCAGCCGTTCGAAAGCGCTGAAGGCCGTCGTCGTCGCGACCAGGCAGGAGATGGATCGCAACCCGCGCCAGCTCATCATCTATCCCGAGGGCACGCGCCGCCCGCCGGGCGCCGAGCCATCCTACAAATACGGCATCGTCGAGATCTATTCGCAACTGGGCGTCCCCGTGGTGCCGGTCGCCCATGTCGCCGGCCTCTACTGGCCGCGCCGCAAGTTCCTGCGCTATCCAGGCACCATCAAGGCCCGCTTCCTGCCACCGATCCCGCCAGGGCTCGGCAAGGAGGAATTCATGCAGCGGCTGATCGGCGAGACCGAGGCTGCCTGCGATCAGATGCTCGTCGAGGCGGCGCAGGCGCCGAACCCGCCGCCTATGCCGCCGACGGCGCTGAAGCGGCTGGCGGAACTCGGCGTGGCCGCAAAGACCTGATCGGCTATCGCAGCGCCGCCAGCGCAGTAGCCAGCACCAGCGTCGCCGCAAACAACAGGTTGATGATCCGCGATGCCAGCGGATGGCGGAGGAACCGTGCGAAAGCGGTTCCCGCAAGCAGCCATACGACGTGGATGGCGACGATCATCGCGGCAAGCACCAGCAGCCTGGTGGAAATGCTGAGCGCATCGGCCTGCGACGCGGCGCCGGCGAAGACAGCGGCGATCGCCACATAGGCTTTCGGGTTGGCGACGGCGAGCATGAAACCGCCGAGAAAATCGGGCTTCGTCGCCGTGCTCCCGCGCTCGGTCAAGGGCGGCGCGGTCGCGATCCGGAAAGCCAGATAAAGGATGTAGGCCGCCGAGGCGATCGCCAGCACCGGCGCCACTCCCGGCGCCGATGTCAGTATGCCGAAAATCCCGGCCGCCACCGCCAGAAGCACGGCGATCGTGCCGAGCACCACGCCGGACGTATAGCCCAGGGAAGGACGCAGCCCGAAGGCCGCGCCGACCGCGGTGACGCTGATCGTCGCGGGTCCCGGGCTGCCCATGACGACGGTTGCGGCCACGATGAGTGCCAGCAATTGTTGCCAGGGCTGCGCCTCGTTCAAGATGCCACCGGCCATGCCGAACCCTCC
This sequence comes from Mesorhizobium sp. M2C.T.Ca.TU.002.02.1.1, assembly GCF_003997225.1. Taxonomy (NCBI): domain Bacteria; kingdom Pseudomonadati; phylum Pseudomonadota; class Alphaproteobacteria; order Hyphomicrobiales; family Phyllobacteriaceae; genus Mesorhizobium; species Mesorhizobium sp. M2C.T.Ca.TU.002.02.1.1. The sequence goes on along the minus strand of NZ_RZTO01000346.1, from coordinate 4,501 downwards.
TGCTTGCCGCGATGCGACAGGACTTACGAGGGTTTGTCATGGCCGTCTTGGACGATCGTGCACGAAGGCGCTAGCTACTCGCGCGGTCCAGCGCCCCGATGTCATCCGCCGAAAGCTTGAGCGAAGCGGCGCGGATCAGGCTGTCCATCTGGGCCGGCGTCGTGGCGCTGGCGATCGGCGCGGCGATGCCCGGCCGCGCGATGATCCAGGCGAGCGCCACTTCCGCCTGCTTGGCCGAATGGCGCTCGGCCACGGCATCGAGCGCGGCAAGGATGCGCATGCCGCGCTCGTTGAGGTAGCCGGCAACCCCCTCGCCGCGCGCGCTTTGGCCGAGATCGGCCTTGCTGCGGTATTTGCCGCTCAAAAATCCCTTGGCCAGGCTGAAATAGGTGATGACGCCGATGTCCTCGGCCTTGCAGAGGTCGAGCAGCGGTCCGTCGAGCGACGAACGGTCGTATAGATTGTATTCAGGCTGCAGCACCTCGTAGCGCGGCAGGCTGCGCAGGCTGGCGACGTCGAGCGCGGCGCGCAACTGGCCGGCATCGAGATTGGAGCAGCCGGGATAGCGGATCTTGCCCTTTTCGAGCAGCCGCTGATACGCGCCGAGCGTTTCCTCGTAGGGCGTGGCAGGATCAGGCCAGTGCGACAAATAGAGGTCGATGACATCGGTTTGCAACCGCTTCAGCGAAGCGTCGACCGCCTTTTCGATATAGGCGGCGGAGAGGTCCTTCTTGCCTTGCCCCATGTCGGAGCCGACCTTGGTGATGACGACGATTTGATCGCGGTTGCCGCGGCTCTTCATCCAGTTGCCGATGATGGTTTCCGATTCGCCGCCCTTGTTGCCGGAAACCCAGCGCGAATAGGAATCGGCCGTGTCGATGGCGTTGAAGCCTGCCGCGACGAAACGGTCGAGCAGGTCGAAGGAGGTCTTTTCGTCGGCGGTCCAGCCGAAGACGTTACCGCCCAGGATCAGCGGCGCGATGGAAAGGTCGGTGCGACCGAGACGACGTTTCTGCAAGACTGATCTCCGTGATGCTGGAACGGGCCTGACGCCCAAGGATGGGATGCCGCTAAGCTAGGTCGTGGCCGGACAAGGTCAAAGGCATGGTTTTGCTTTTTGATCGGACCAGAGCAATTCCAGCAAAAGTGCGTCGCGGTTTTGCGTCCGGAATTGCGTAAACAAAAAGCCGCTCACGAAGGCGAGACCTGACGGCCCACCTCTTCCAGCCAGTGATCGCGAATGCCGAGCGCCTCGAGATGCTCGAGCGTGCTTAAGACGTAATCCTCGTTCCGGCCGGATTGGCCAACAGCGCCGCGAACGATACCTGCCGCGTGACCGGCGTCGAGCGCCCCGGCATATTGCTCATGCTGCCGGTCGACGATGTAGGCAACCGCCTCGACCGTACTGCCGCCATGCAGCCGGACGTCCAGCATGCGTTCGAGATAGACGCTGGTCACCAGCTCGCGTTCGCGCAGATAGGAAAGCACCTCGTCGCGCAGATTGCCGGGAACACGGTAGGCGAGGCCGATGCAGGAGCCGCCCCGGTCGAGCCCGAGCACCAGGCCCGGCCGGCCGCGCGTGCCGCGATGCACGAAGGAATAGACGCAAAGCGAGCGGCGATAGCCGTAAAGCCGGGCACGGCGCGTCTCGACATGGGCAAATCCGGGCCGCCAGATCAGCGACCCATAGCCAAAAACCCAAAAATCGCCCATATCGCCAAGCCTGATCGCATTCGAGTGAACGACACCGCACCGACAAGGTGCTTCTTCTGTCCCCCGCTTGTTTGCGTATTGGTAAACGCCCGCTCGCCGGGGTTAACGAGAGCCGCAGCATGACGTCAAGTGACGAGCGATCGCCCAAACCCCGCAGCCGGCTGTTCTGGCTCGCCGCGTTCATCGTCGTGCTGTTCGCCATTTACAGCGGCGGCTGGTTCTATCTTGCCGGCAGGCTCAAGACCGAAGCCGACCAGGCGGTGGCGCGATTGGGCAGCAAGGGCATCGCCGCCGGCTGCGCCAACCTCTCCGTCAGCGGTTATCCGATGAGCTTCACGGTCTCCTGCGACAACATCGCCTACGAGGACGACGCCCGGAAGGTCGCGGCTTCCACCGGAAGCTTCAACGCCGTCGCCGGGATTACCGGGCCCCTGTCGCCGGTCGCCGACCTGCGCGGGCCGCTGAGGACGATGGCGCCCGGCATGCCGCCGCTCTGGATCGACTGGGACCAACTGCAGGCCAATGTCAAAATATGGTGGCCGCTGCCGCGGAGCGTTTCGCTGCAGGCTGAAGGCCTGAACGGCCAGACCGACCCGCAGGACGACTCGGATCCGATGCAATTGTTCAGCGCCGGCAAGGCGGCAGGCCAGCTGCAGCCGGTCGGCCAGGACATCAACTATGTCGGCAGCTTCGGCGATCTGGAGATCAATGCGGATGCCATCGACGGACGCGTGCTGCCGGCGCTGGACGGCAGTGGCGACGTAACGCTGAAGAACGGCGTAGCGTTGATCGCGGCGCCGCCGAAGAGCCTGCGCGGCCAGTCGATCGACATCGCCAGGCTCGACCTGTCGTCGGGAACGGCGCGCATCACCGTGTCCGGGCCGGTCTCCATCGACGCGGAAGGCCTGATCGATGCAAGCCTGACCATCAAGCTCAAGGACCCCAAGGCAGTGGCCGCCATCCTTGGCGGCGCCATCCCGGAGCACAAGAGCGAGATCGAGCAGGGATTTGCCGGAATCGCCATGCTTGGCAAGGAGCCGTCCCTGCCGCTGAAGATCGTCAAGAGCAAGGCTTCGCTGGGCTTTATCCCACTCGGCAAGATCAAGCCGGTCGAGTAAAGCAGCGATGGCGAGACTGCTCAGCGTCGGCGCCTTCACCCTTGACACGATCCTGCGCGTCGAGACGCTGCCGGCGCATCAAGGCAAGTTCATCGCCAGCGACGGCGTCCAGATCGCCTCCGGCATGGCGACGAGCGCCGCCTGCGCCGCGCATCGCCTTGGCGCCGAGGTCTCGCTGTGGGCGAGCGCGGGCGACGATCCGGTCGGCGACCAGCTGATCGCCGACATAGAGGCCGAAGGCGTCGATTGCAGCCTCATCCGCCGCGTCGCCGGCGCGCGATCGGCGCTGGCCGCGATCGTGGTGGACGCCCATGGCGAGCGCATCATCGTCCCCTTCTACGACAAAAAGGCGCAAGCCGATCCCGAGGTTTTGCCGCTTGCCGATCTTTCCGCCTTCGATGCCGTGCTGGTGGATGTCCGCTGGCCGGGCGCCGCGGCGCTCGCCTTGAGCGCGGCCCGATCGATCGGCCGCCCGGCGATCCTCGATGCCGATACAGCACCCGTCGAGGTGCTGGAGCGGCTCTTGCCCTTGGCCTCGCACATCGTCGCCTCGGAGCCCGCGGCGCGCATCGTCTGTGGCCACGCGCTCGACCCCGAAAGCGCCTGCGCCGACCTCGCCTCGCGCACCGACGCCTTTGTCGCGGTGACCGGCGGCGCGGCCGGCACCTGGTGGCATGACCGGACGACTGGGCGCGTGCGCCATGTCGAGGCGCCGAAGGTCAAGGCGATCGACACGCTCGCCGCCGGCGACGTCTTCCACGGCGCTTTTGCCGTCGGCCTCGCCGAGGCCATGCCCATGGAAGAGGCCTTGCGCTTTGCCAGCGCCGCCGCCGCGCTCAAATGCCTGCGCTTCGGCGGCCGGCTGGGCGCGCCGGACAGGGCCGAGACGCTGGCCATGATGGCGGCGCACTGGCCAGCGGCCAAAGTGTAGAGTCTTTCACGTTTTGTGAGCGCAAGATTATCTCGCTTATTTCTGCGAAATCGGCACAAACGCCGGGGTTGGCGGAAGCCGTTCAGCCTCGTCATTCCAGGGCGGAGCAGCCGCGAAGCGGCGTCGCGGAGACCCTGGAATCCATTCCGTGACCTGAGCCGTGGAATGCGGCGGAGCAGAATTCTGCGCTGTTGCGGCGCGTCGAAGTCACGGCATGGATCCTCGGGTCTGCGCGCGTCGCTTCGCTCCTTGCTCCGCCCGTGGATGACGATCGCGATGGATGTTTCAGCCAATCTCCAGCGCATGCACCTGCCAAGGCTGGCCGAGCCGGCAGGTCAAATCCACGCCAGAGAACGAGGGAAAAGCCTACGATTTGGCCGGATGCTCGACCGCCTGCCGGCCAAAGTCCGGCACGTCGATATCCTGGCCGGCCTCGATGATCGAGCGGCGGATGGCGCGCGTGCGGGTGAAGAGGTCGAACAGCTTCTCGCCGTCGCCCCAGCGGATCGCGCGTTGCAGCGAGGCGAGATCCTCCGAAAAGCGCGCCAGCATCTCCAGGATTGCGTCCTTGTTGTGCAGGCACACGTCCCGCCACATGGTCGGATCGGAGGCGGCAAGGCGGGTGAAATCGCGAAAACCGGAGGCGGAATATTTGATGACCTCGCTCTTGGTCACCGCTTCCAGATCGTCCGCCGTGCCGACGATGTTGTAGGCGATGATATGCCGCAGCTGCGAGACG
>NZ_RZTO01000345.1:0-6049 GCF_003997225.1 Mesorhizobium sp. M2C.T.Ca.TU.002.02.1.1 | reverse complement strand
GGCCTCGGCCGATCAGCAGGCGCAGCAACAGCAACTGCCCGTTGCCCATCTGCAATGGTGCGCCACCCGCTATCGCAGCTACCGCCCGGCGGAAAACAGCTACCGTTCCTACAGCGGCGAGCTGCGTCCCTGCATCTCGCCCTATTACGACCCCGGTGGCGACCGCACCGCTTCCACCGACGTCGGCCAGAATGATCAGGCGGCAGCGAACGATCGCCCAGGCGCCATGGCCGACGACCGGGTGGGCGACGACCAGGCCGAGATGGAAGGCTACGCCCCGTCCGGTGACGGCTACGCCACCACCTATGGCGCCCCGCCGGAAGAGATTTCGCCGGAGGCCGAGGCCGCCCAGGCATCGGGTCGGGCGGTTCGAGGTGACCACGTCGACTATTGCTTCAGCCGTTACCGCTCCTACGATCCGCGCGACAACACCTACCAACCCTTCGACGGCGGCCCGCGCCGCCAGTGCGAGTAGGGGTGGCGCGTCTTCGATCTGCGATTGGCACTCGCTAATTCAGCACCCTGCCATCGATCTCATTGACGCTGCGCGTCCCTGTCAGCGCCATGGTGACCGACAGCTCCTTGTGCAGGATATCGATGGCCGTGGCCACACCGGCTTCGCCGCCGGCGGCGAGGCCATAGACATAGGCGCGCCCGACAAGGCAGGCGCGGGCACCCAAGGCCAGCGCTCGCATCACATCCTGGCCCGAGCGCACGCCGCCGTCGAACAACACCTCCGCCTCCGATCCGACGGCTTCCGCGATCCTGGGCAACATCGAGATCGTCGAGGGGGCGCCGTCGAGCTGCCGGCCGCCATGGTTGGAAACCACAATGGCGTCGGCACCGGCCGCGCAGGCGCTCCGCGCATCGTCGGTGTTGAGGAGGCCTTTGACGATCAGCTTGCCCGGCCATATGCTCCGGATCCACTCGACGTCGCTCCAATTCAGCGTCGCGTCGAACTGATGCGCTACCCAGTCCGCCACCGCCCGGACATCGTCCTCGCCCTTGAGATGGCCGGCGAGGTTGCCGAAGGTCCAGCGTTTGGCGGTGAGCATGCGGGCCGCCCAGGCCGGATGGGCGGCTATGTCGAGGATCGTGCGAAGTTTTAATGCCGGCGGCACCGAAAGCCCGTTCCTGACATCGGCATGGCGCTGGCCCAGCACTTGCAGGTCGACGGTGAGCACCAGCGCGCCGCAACGGCCGGCGATCGCCCGCTCGACCAGCGAGCGCACGAAACCGCGATCCTTCATCACATAGAGCTGGAACCAGAACGGATAGTCGACGGCTTCAGCCACGTCCTCGATCGAGCAGATCGACATCGTGCTCATCGTGTAGGGAACGCCTGCGGTCTTGGCGGCGCGGCAGGCGAGGATCTCGCCATCGGCCCATTGCATGCCGCCGAGCCCAATCGGCGCCAGCGCCACGGGCAGCGAGACCTTCTCGCCGAGAATTGTAGTTGCCGTGTCGCGCTGCTCGACATCGACCAGCACGCGCTGCTTCAGCGTGATGCGCTCGAGGTCGGCGCGGTTGGCACGCAGCGTCTGCTCGGCATAGGAGCCGGCTTCGAGATAGTCGTTGAAGGCGCGCGGCACCCGCCGCCGCGCCGCCTTGCGCAGGTCCTCGACGCAGGTCATCCCGGCCATCAGCATTGGCGCCGCCGACGCCGCCCTGAATTCGTCGGGCAAGGTCACGATGCCTGTTGGGATATCGCGCACCGTGGGGACCACTCGTTCCATCGCCGTCCTCCCTTCGAATATTAGAGAATGCTGATCATTGAAGGCCAGGTCGTCCCTGATGTAAATTCACTTGCGAGTATACTTATCGACGGCAGCGCTCATGCCCAGAGCATCCGACGCGACCAGGCCCGTGATCCTCCAGGCGGCGTACAACTTGTTTCGCCGCCGGGGCTTCTTCCGCGTCGGCATGGAGGAGATCGCTGAGGCCGCCGGCGTCACCAAGCGTACGCTCTACTACCACTTCGACAGCAAGGACGCGCTGTTGACTGCCGTGCTCGTTTCGCAGCATGAGCGCACTTTCGCCGATTTCCAGAACTACGGTATCGAGCTGTCGGGCGGTGCCGACGCGCTGATCGATAAGCTGTTCGAGGGATTGGCCAAATGGTCATCCAAGCCGCGCTGGGCCGGCTCCGGCTTCACCCGGCTGGCGATCGAGCTCGCCGACGTATCGGGCCACCCCGCGCGCTTGATCGCACGCCAGCACAAGGCATTGATGGAAAAGCAGCTGGAAACGATGCTTGCCGGAGCCAGGATACCGTCGCCGAAGGAGAGGGCGCGCGAGCTGTTCGTGCTGATCGAGGGAACCATGGTGATGATCCTGATCCACGGCGACCAGAGCTACTGCACGGCGGCGGCGGACGCGGCGAAGAGGTTGATGGCAGTTGGTTCCTCGCGCTCTGGTCCTTGAGAAGCGCATGATGAGGCGCGCTGTCCCGCCAACACTTGCCGATTTCCTTCATAGGGCTTGATACGTTCCAGAGACCAAGCTGAAACACACCCTCCCTACAACCGGCATGCTTGCGAAACGCTCGAGCCGGATGGTCCTGGCTCCCGGAACCCAGGAGCTACGCGCCGATGACACCCGACCAGATCAAGCTTGTGCAGGACAGTTTTCGCGAGGTCGTCCCGATCAAGGAGGCCGCCGCGGCTTTGTTCTGCGAGAAGCTGTTCGCCCTCGATGGCAGCCTCAAGCCGCTGTTTCGCGAGACCGACATGAAAAAGCAGGGCGCCAAGCTGATGGCCGCGCTGGGCTTCGTCACGCATGGGCTGTCGCGCGCCGAAACCATCCTGCCCACCGTTCAGGACCTCGCCCGGCGCCATGTCGGCTACGGCGTCGAGGAGCATCACTATGCCACCGTCGGCCAGGCGCTGATCGAGACGCTCGAGACGGGCCTTGGCGAAGCATTCACGTCGGAGGTGCGCCTGGCCTGGACGGCGGCGTACGGGCTGCTGGCCGGCGTGATGATCGCGGCGGCGCGGGACGTGCAGTTGGCGGCTTGAGCCATGCAGGCGTCGAGAGCGTCGCATCCGCCCGCGCTCCCGCCGTCTTTGATGGTCAATTGTCCTGCCTCGGCGAAAGCGCCGCTAGCCAACCCATCCAGGCCAGCCCAAGCACCCAGGACAGCACGATCGCCACCGACTGCGCGCTCGTGAAACCCTGCGTGCCGGCCACCCAGCCCTGCGCCAGGTAGGCAAGGCCGCAGAGCTCGGCCAGCCAGGCGATCGGCCGCGCCAGCCAGGCGACGCGCGCCAGCGCCGCTGCGAAGACGAGCAGCGCCAGGCCGAAGGCGAAATCCTGGTAGGCGCGCATGCCCCATTCCAGCCAGCGGATCGACTCGGCGGTGGCGAAGCGCGCCGCCTTCTCGGCGTCCGGCGCGGCCGCCCAGGCATTCACCGCCTGCTTCAGCGCCACCCCGTCTACCGCCTGCAAAGCGCCGTAGAGCGCCAGCGCCGCCAGGGCGAAGGCAGCGCCGAGGCGGCCAAGCCAACGCGCCGCGCCGGCCTCGGCGTCGAGCGCCAGGGACAGCGCCACCAGGCCGGCGGTAAGGATCGCCATGGCGGCAAACTGGCCGAGATGCACCGCCATCCAGATGGCGTTCGCGGCATAGGTGGCGAAGATGGCGTGATGGTCGTTGGCCTCGCCTCCGGCGTGGAACTGTGTGACGGCGATGTAAAGGACCTGTCCGGCAAGCAGCAGCCATGAGGCGAGGCGCAGGCATCCCCGCTGGCCGGCGGGCTGCGCGACGGCGGCGCTGCGCCGGTCGATGGCGGCGAGGCCATCGATGAAGTGCGTGGTGGTCATTTTTCGGCTCCATGTTTTGCGATGGCGCGCCACATAGCCGCCCGCGCGCCTGCTGGATTGAACGTAGGGGCTGCCGGCCCGCGCGATTCGTGGCATACCGATGCGATGGGGATCGCGGGCATCGGCAGGATCATCTTCTGGTCGGGCGGCAGCCTGTGGATCGGGCAGGCTCTGGGCCCGAGCGAAATGCATGCCCACCATGCTGTCCAGCTCGCCATCGCCCTGTCAGACCGCGTCGAGTTCCGCACGGATAACGCGGCGCCCTGGCGGGCCTATGCGGGCGCCGTCATCCCGCCCGACCTGCCGCACACGTTCCAGGCGCCGGGCCGCATGATCGCGCATCTGTTCTGCGCGCCGGAATCGGCGCTCGGCCGCGGCCTGATCGGCCGCTTCGGCGCAGGTGGCATCGTCGGCGTGCCGCCGGCCGAGATCGCGCCGCTCGCCGCCGGGCTACGCAGGAAATTCGACGCCGGCGACCCGGACGAGGAGCTTGAGGCCGCCGCGCTCGAAGTGCTTTACGCGCTGTCCGGAACCGCCCCGGCGGGTGCGGTCGATCCGCGTATCCTGCGGGCCACCGCCTTCATCGACCGGCTGCTGGCCGAGCCGCTGGACCTGGAAAGCGTGGCGCGGCATGTCGGCCTTTCGGCCGGCCGCTTCCGGCATCTTTTCGTGGCCGAGACCGGCATTTCCTTCCGCGCCTATCTTCTGTGGACGCGGCTCAACCGGGCGCTCGAGCTCGGCTATGCCGGAACCTCCTGGACCGATGCCGCGCATGCCGCCAACTTCGCCGACGCCGCGCATCTGAGCCGCACCGCCCGCCGCACCTATGGCATCGCGCCCAGCTCCATGCGGCAGGTGTCGCCCGGCGTGGCGAGAATGGCGGGGTAGGTTGCCTGGTTGCCGGTTGCCAGGTTGGAACAGCGCCTCGTTCCTTCTCACCCCTCTGCCTCGATGGTCTCTCAGCGTGTCCCGCTCTGCACAGGCGAGGAAACAGGTGCTTTCACCCCACGACCTTCCCCGGATTCATCACGCCAGCCGGATCGATCAATCCCTTGATCGCCTTCGCCAAATCCCGTTTCACCGGATCCGCGTGGCGCTCATAGGCCTCGCGCTTTTCTAGCCCCACCCCATGCTCGGCCGAAAACGAGCCGCCGGCCTCGTGTAGACCTTCGTAAAGCACGTCCTCGATCGCCTCGTGCCGCTCATGCGAAACCGGCCCGTCGCAATTGATGGAGATGTGCAGATTGCCGTCGGCGAGATGGCCGTAGACGTAAGGCGCGTATGAGGCGTCGAGCGCCTTCAGCTCCGCCTCGATGCGCGCCACATAGGCGTCCAGTGCGCCGCCCGGCACGGACACATCGAAGGAGGGCGCCATGGGGTGCGCGCGCTCGATCTCGACGGTCTCCTCGCGCAGCCGCCACATCGCCGCGGCCTGGGCCTCCGAGCTCGCGACCAGCCCGTCGAGAATGCCGGCCTCTTCCCAGACCGCCGCCAGCCCGTCCTCCAGCGCCGCCCGCGCCGCTTCCATCGAGTCTGCGCCGAGCCCCAGCACCAGAAGACAGGGCGCGTCGAGCGGCAGGCTGCCGGGCGCGTAGCCCAGCGCTCGTTGCATGAGCGAGGCGAAATTGCGCCACAGGATCTCGGCGGCGCTGAGCCGCGCGCTGGTCGAGCCCAGGAAATGCCGCACGACGCGCTGCGCGCTGGCCGCATCCGGCACGCCGACCAGCGCCGTGGCGCCGGCGCCTGCCACCAGGTCTAGCCGAACCACGACGCGGGTGACGATGCCGAGCGTGCCCTCCGCGCCGATGAAGAGATGTTTCAGGTCGTAGCCGGCGCTGGTCTTCAGCACCCGGGTGAGGTCGGAAAACACCCGCCCGTCCGGCAGCACGGCCTCAAGGCCGAGCACGCGATGGCGCATCGTGCCGTTGCGAAACGCCATGATGCCGCCCGCATTGGTGGAAACCATGCCGCCGATGGTGGCGCTGCCGCGCGCGGCAAGGTCGATGCCCGGGTCTAGCCCGTGGACGGCGCAAGCCTCCTGCAGCGCACCCAGCGTCACCCCCGCCTGCACGATCGCCACGCGCGCGAACGGATCGATCTCCTCGATCTGGTTGAGCCCGCCGAGATCGCAGATCACCTGACCGGCGGACGTCGCCGCCCCGCCTGCCAGCCCCGTGCGCCCGCCCTGAGGGACAAGGCTGATGCTATGCTCCGCGCAGAACTTCACCAG
>NZ_RZTO01000344.1:0-6067 GCF_003997225.1 Mesorhizobium sp. M2C.T.Ca.TU.002.02.1.1 | reverse complement strand
GGCTCACGCCCGGTATCGCGGCTGCGCGCTCAAGCTCGGCGAGATCCGCCGCGGGGGTGGCGCGGTCATCATATTCGGCACGCGTCGATTGGCGTTTCGGAATGGCGTCGGTCAGCGGGTCCGCTTTCGGCGGGCCCATGAGGTAATCGTAACGGATTCCGTTGCCGTCAGCCGTAAGCGAAGCCTCGCCGGTACGGCCGGTCGCCGCCGCGGCGAGCGTGAGATTGGCCGCGGCGCATCCCAAGCTGACATTGAGATGATGATCGTCGGGGTCGACGACCGGAGTCCGCCTCTGGATGTCGGGCCGGATCTCGATTGCATGTTCTTCAAGCTGGAACCGCCAGGGCTGCGTATTATGGCTGTTGGCCGCCAGGGTTGCGTAACGGACCACGGCCTCAAGATCGGGCGTCAGGCGGTCGCGCAATCCGGCGGCGAAGGCCTCATATTGGGCCATGGACCCGACCGCCGATCGCCACGCGGCGGCACCGGAGCCGGCCGCGACAAGCGCGGCGCCTGCGCCAAATAGCACTGTTCGCCTGTTCATTGTGTCTCACGACCAATCGCATCGGCAGGATAAGTCCAATCGGAAAATCGTCCTTGATCTTCGTCAAGGTCATTCCGTCCAGCCAGCCTGCGGCTCTGATCCTGACGTCCGCCGGCTCCACACCCTCCCTCGCGCCCAGTTACGGGTTTCGAGCCGGCATTGTGACGGCGGTTACGAAACGCGTCAGACTATGCTCGACATAGGTCGTGAGCTCCATCTCGTCGGGGTCGAAGCTCCACCACAGCAGCGCGCCCTGCCAGTGGGCGGCCATAAGCAGGCCGATATCCTCGGGGATGCCGGGAACATTGGCAAAGCAAGCGGCAAGCGCCCTGCTCAGTCCAGCCTTCCAGGCGGCGCCACGTGCCCGCAAAGCCGGGTCGCGCAAATCCTCGCGCAAGACGAGCAAACCTTCGGCATAGGATTCGATGTCGCCATAGCCGCTGGAGAGAGCAACCAGCAGCTCGACGGCGCCGGCCGGGGTTCTGGGGACCGATGCCGCCGCCTGCTCGGTCTTTCGGTCGAGCCCATCCCAGGCATAGAGCAGGGTGCGCTGCTTCAGCAGCGTCTTGTTCTTGAAGCGCTGCACCAGCGTCGAGCCTGAAAGGCCGCTGGCCCGCGCCAACCTCTCGAAGGTCAATGCTTCCGGGCCGTCGGCATGCATCAGCCGGTACGCGGCTTCCAGAACCTGCTCGTCGGACTGGGTTTTTGGCCTGGTCATCTTGACTCTCATTTATAAACGAATGATCATTTATAAATGACGGGCATGGCAAACGCCAGCTCTGATTGTGCGCAGTTCAGGTCGGGAGTTTCCAATGACGCTTCAAGGAAAAGTCGCGCTCGTCGCCGGTGCAACGCGCGGCGCTGGCCGCGGAATTGCGGTCGAGCTGGGCGCTGCCGGCGCCACCGTCTATGTGACCGGACGCACGACGCGAACCTCGCAATCGGATTATCAGCGCCCCGAAACCATCGAAGAGGCGGCCGAACTGGTGACCGCACAAGGCGGCAAGGGCATTGCCATCGGGTCGACCACCTGATCTCCGAGGAGGTGCAAAAACTTGTCGCGCGTATCCGCGCGGAGCAGGGCCGCCTCGATATCCTGGTCAATGACGTCTGGGGCGGTGAAAAGCTCTTTGAGTGGAACAAGTCCGTCTGGGAACACGATCTGGACAACGGCTTGCGGCTGCTGCGGCTCGGGATCGATACGCATCTGATCACCGCGCATCACGCGCTGCCGTTGATGATCGAGCGTCCAGGCGGATTGCTCATCGAGGTCACCGACGGCACGGCCGAATACAATGCCGGGCACTACCGGCTGTCGCCCTTCTACGATCTCGCCAAGGTGGCGGTGAGCCGTATGGCATGGGCGCATGCCAAAGACCTCGAAAAGCATGGCGCGACGTCCGTCTCGCTGACGCCGGGCTGGCTGCGCTCGGAGATGATGCTGGAGGCATTCGGCGTGCAGGAAGGGAACTGGCGCGACGCGACAGCCAATGTGCCGCATTTCGTCATATCCGAGACGCCGCGCTTCGTGGGCCGCGCCGTAGCGGCGCTGGCCTCCGACCCGCGGCGCTCGCGCTGGAATGGCCAGTCGCTTTCGAGTGGCGGGCTGGCGCAGGTCTACGGCTTTACCGATCTCGACGGCTCGCGGCCTGACGCCTGGCGCTACGTGCCGGAGGTCCAGGACGCCGGCAAGCCGGCGGATGCGACCGGCTACCGCTAATCAGGCCGAGCGGCCGTCGAACTCGAAAACTTCGATCGTCGCAAGATCGACGCCCTCGAGGCAGTTGATGTTGATGTAGGCGCTGCGTTCGCTGCCCTGGCTGACGTCTTCGGCAAAGGGATGCATGCCGCAGGTGCGGCAGAAGCGATGCGCGATTTGAGCTTTGCCGAAGGTGTAGCGGCCGAGGTCGTCGCCCCAGGCGACCAGATTGAGCGTCTCATGCGGCACAGCCCACAACAGCGCGCCCTTGCGCCGGCAGATCGAGCAGTTGCAGCGCACGGTCACGCCAAGCTCGCCCTCGACCTCGAACGCCACCTTGCCGCAGTGGCAGCTGCCTTTGTACAGCATCAGCATCTTCCCATCGCTGGCAGGGTGCAAAGGCACGCTTGCCGGTTTATCTCTTGCGCCGGCCCAACATCAGGCCGTGCGTTAAAGACGTGGCAACTTTGCAGGGCCCGACATCGAAAATGCAATCCGTACGCGACCGTCTGGAAATCATCCTGTCACGTCTTGCCAATCGCGCAGGCGATGAGAAGGTCTTCACGAAGCTCTATGCCGAGGCCGCGCGGGCCGCCGCCGATGCGTCCGATGCCCGCCGCAAGGCCGGTGTGAGCCTCGGCCCGCTCGACGGGCGCATCGTCTCGATCAAGGACCTGTTCGATGTCGCCGGCGAGCCGACGACGGCCGGGTCGCTGATCCGAGCCGGCGCCGCGCCCGCCGCTCGAGATGCGGCGATCGTCCAGAGGCTGCGCCAGGCCGGGGCGGTCATCCTCGGCAAGACCAACATGACCGAGTCCGCCTTCACCGCGATCGGCGACAATCCGCATTACGGCACGCCTGGCAACGCCACCGATGCCAGCCTGATCCCGGGCGGCTCGTCGTCGGGAGGGGGCGTTGCGGTCGGCGAAGGCACAAGCGACATATCCATCGGATCGGACACCGGGGGGTCCGTGCGCATCCCGGCCTCGCTCAACGGCGTCGTCGGCTTCAAGCCGACGGCGAGGCGCGTGCCCTTGGCCGGCGCCTTTCCGCTGTCGATGACACTGGATTCGATCGGCCCGCTTGCCCGCAGCGTCGCCGATTGCGCGATCGCCGACGCGATCATGGCCGGAGAAGAGCCGGCTGCGCTTCAGTTGGTCCCGCTCGCGACCTTGCGCATCGGCATCCCACGCGGTGTGCTGTTCGGCGAGACGCAAGCGGAGGTCGCGGCAGCTTTCGAGGCCTGCATCGACAGGATCGGACGGGCTGGCGCCCGCGCCGCCGATTTGCCCATCGACGATCTCATCGCCGAGATGCGCGCAGCCACCAGGCGCGGCACGATCGCTTCCATGGAAGGGGCCGAAGTGCATGCCGATTGGCTGACGAGCGGCGCCTCGGTGCCGGTCGATCCGCATGTCACCGGGCCATTGTCGCGCGCGCTTGCCGTCCCCGCTTCCGCCTATATCCGAACGATCCGCCGTCGCGGCGAGCTTGCGGCCGCCATGGCGGAGCGGCTGGAGACGGTCGATGCGCTGGTATTGCCGACCGTGCCGATGGTCGCGCCTTCCATCGCCGCCATGGCCGGCGATGAGGTGCTGCGCGACAAGACGGAAGGGCTGCTCTTGCGCAACACGCAGGTCGCCAACCAGTTCGACCTCTGCGCGATCTCTTTGCCGATGCCCGGCACCAAGCTGCCCGCCGGATTGATGCTGGTGGGCAAGCATGGGGATGATCACCGGCTGCTGCGCGTTGCCGCCGCGGTGGAGACATCGATCGCAAGTTGAAAGCGCGGCTCTCCGCAGGGTACTGGTCCTCAGCGGCTTGAGCAGTGAGCGCGCTCGCTGTCCTTGGCCGCCCGCTCGATGCCGGTCGCGACCAAGGTCGGGAGGCTGTACTGCTTGCCGTTGAAGGTATGCGGCCGGTTCTCGACCGTGCCGGCAACGACAACCTTGCCGGCATAAAGCTTGTCCGACAGGTCGAGCGCCTTGTCCTGTTGCGGCAGGCCGTCGATGTCGATCCACACACCCTTGACGATCTTGCCGGTGGCGAGGTCGAGCGCGCTGTTCGAAGGGCAGGGCGCCATCACGCAGCGTAGGCCGTTATCGCAGGGCACATAGCTGCCTTGATCAGCTCGAGCGCCCGTTGCGGCGACGCAGGTGCCAGCGGTCAGAACCAGGATTTCCGCGAGGTGCTTGGCCATGGCGGTGAAGGTCGCCGCCAAATCGGCGAAAATTGAGGCGCGGACTTCAGCCGGCGGGAAAGCGCCGCCGATAATGCTCGACGACCTCCGGATTGCGCAGATTGACCGGTAGTTTGCCGGCGAGCACCAGCAGCGCCTCATTTGCGGCGCCGACGCCCATGCGCATCATCGATTCCTCGGTGATGCCGGCCATATGGGGAGTGACGATGACGTTGTCGAAGCCGAAATAGGGGTGGTTCGGCGGCAGCGGCTGCGTGGAAAAGACGTCGAGCGCGGCGCCGCCGATGCTGCCTTTCTGCAGCGCCTCGATCAGCGCCTCGTCGTCCACCACCGGGCCGCGCGCGACATTGATCAGCAGCGCATTGGACTTCATGCGGGCGATGCGCTCGCGGCTGATCAGGCCGCGCGTCTCCTCCGTCAGCGGGCAGCAGAGCACGATGATGTCGCTCTGCTCGACCAGCGCGTCGATCGACAGGAAGCCGACACGCTCGGGCGCCGGACGCAGGCTGCGCGTGGTCGCCACGACATTGAGGTCGAAGCCGTGCGCGGCAATATGGCCTATGGCCTGGCCGACCGCGCCGAGGCCGACGATGCCGATCGTCTTGCCGGCAAGCTCGCTGGTCGAATTGGCATGCTCGCGCCCGGCAAGCCAGCCCTTGGCGCGCAGGTCGCGGTCCATCATGCGGAAGCGCCGCAGCAAAGCGAGTGCAACGAACATCACATGTTCGGCGACCGAGCGGGCGTTGACGGCAGGCACGTTCGCGACCAACACGCCGGCGGCCGTCGCCGCCTCGACCGGGATCATGTCCAGCCCGGCGCCGTGGCGGATCGCGGCGCGCAGGCTCGAAGCGTCCGCGAACAGTTCCGGCGGCAGCGGCGCGCGCACGATGACGATGTCGGCGTCGCGGGCCTCATTGGTCAGCGTCTTGGGATCGAGGGCGGAAGCGATCGCGAGCCGCCCGGCGCCGGCCAGCATGGCCGTCGCGCGTGGGTGCAGCGGATGCGTCGAGAGGATCTTACGCACCGCGCTCAGGCCTTTTCGAGCGCAGCGTTCTTCGGCTCCGCCGCGCGACCTTCGATGATCCCCTTCCAATAGCTCTCGGCGCCCTGCAAATGGGCATTCATCAAGGCCTGGGCGAGATTGCCGTCGCGGCGCAGCAGCGCCTCGTAGATCTGGATGTGCTCGGCATGCGAGCGCACGCTGCGTTCGGGATCGTTGAAGTAGATCGGCAAGCGCTGCTCGCCCATCAGGTAATAGACGCTGCAGATGTTGTGGAAGACGCTGTTCTTGGTCGCGCGCACGATTTCGAGGTGGAACTCGCGGTCCTCCTTGGCGAGGCCTTCGCCGGCGGCGATGCGCTCCTCGGAAGCCTTCAGGATCTCGCGCAGGCGTTCGAAATTCTCTTCCGTGGCGCGCGAGCAGGCAAGCTCGGCCGCCTTGATCTCGTGGATCTTGCGCAATTCGACGGTTTCGTAGATCTGCACCGGATCGAGCGGCAGGCCCGCGCGCGCGAACAGCGCCAGCGCTTCCACGCTCGCCTGCTTGGTGTCGATATAGATGCCGGACTTCGCACGCCGCTCGACGATGCGCATGGCTTCGAGGATGGCCAGCGCCTCGCGGATC
>NZ_RZTO01000343.1:0-6079 GCF_003997225.1 Mesorhizobium sp. M2C.T.Ca.TU.002.02.1.1 | reverse complement strand
GTCATTGGATTCCTACCTTAATCCCGTTGCCATCCATCGAATTGCTGAGAAAAGGCGAAAAACTGACGCCGGGGCAGGTTCTTCCCATGGCGCCAGAAGAATTGGCATGGTATGAAGTAACGCTTTCGTGTTCAGCGGGGGAGGCTGGGAGATGCTGCGTTCATTCGCCGTGGGTCCGTCATCGCGTGAAACAGTGCAAGAATCACGAAATGCCGGAAGAAGCATGTGGGCGCGCCTGCTTGGGTGGGGCAGGAAACGCAAGGCAAACCGGAATTCGCACTCTGCCACCAGTCATCTCCCTGGTCTCAGGTTGGAGCCATTAGAGCCGCGTTTCCTGCTCTCGGCCGACATAATCCCCTTCCGGGTCGATATGATGGGCGATGCGAGCGGCGCGCACTATTCCTTGAAGTACGACAATCTCATCCAAGCCGTTCAGGTTTTCGACGACCGAAGCGGCATGCTGATCGACAGCCGGAGCGCGCAGGAGGTCAACTTTATCCGTGTCGTCGGCACCGCTGCAAACGACCGGCTGACGGTCGACTTCGCCAAGGAATTCCTGCAAGGGGTCGAAATCGACTTCGAAGGCGGTGACGGCGACGATGTGCTGGCGCTGGCGGGCGGGACCTTCACAGACGTCACAGTGACGATGACCGGCGACGGCGCCGGAGCGGTCACAGTCAGCGGCCCGGCCGGACCGCAGACGATCGGCTTCACCGGCGTCGGTACTGTTTTGGATGGGAGCGCGGCCGGTAACCGCATCTTCCGGGACGCGACGGGGCAGGGGCAGACGCTCAGGATCGGCGACAACGGGACCGTGGGCGACGGTATCTCGACCATCGATGCGGTCGGCGCCGGCGGCGCGCTTACCTACAATTTCCTGCATCCGGACGTGAAGCTCACGATTGACGCCGGCGCTGGCGACGACACTTTCGTCCACGACGGCTTCGAGACGGCGCTCGCCGGCAAGATCCTGCTGAGCGGCGGCGCGGGCGGCGACGCGGTGACCGGCCCTCCGGCAGACACCACCTGGAACATAACCGGACGGGATTCGGGCAGTGTTTCAGGGGTGTCCTTCGTTGAGGTCGAGAACCTTCGGGGTTCGGCCGACAACGAGGACACCTTTTTTGTTTCTGCTGGCGGCGTGATGAGCGGCGTCATGGACGGCGGCGCCGGCGGCTTCGACAGCATGGTTCTGGAAGGCAATTCCGGCACAATCGTCTACAAGGCCGACGACGCGCATTCCGGCACCATCACGCGCGACGGCGCGGTGCTGGCCTATGCCGGCCTCGAGCCGGTCAGCCTCGGCAACGCCGCAAACGTCACCATCGACCTCAGCGCCGCTTCCGACAATGCAGTCGTGACGATGAGCGGGTCGACCGTAACCGTCGCGTCGCAAAGCATTCCGACGTTCGAGCAGACATCGTTCGAACTACCAACCAATTCCGTCACGATCAAACTCGGCAACGACCAGGGTCTCTTCCCGCTTCTCAATGAATATTTGGGCGAGGACGTATTCGCTGACGCCAACTTGGGGAACCTCATCGCCGCCTTCGTTGAGGGTGATGCGATCACCTTCCAGGGCACCATCAATCTCGGCTCGGCGAGCCTGACGGTCGATGGTGAGGATGGGCTCGACAACATCATCGTGACCGGCGCCCTGACCGCCGGAGCGATCCACTTCAAGGCCGAGGAGATCAATGTCGACGCGGGCGCGTCGGTCTCCGGCACGTCCGTCAACTTTGAGGCCGTCGGCGAAGGCAACGGCCTGATTCCGACGGAACTCACCAAGGGTCTCTATTTGGCGGCGCCGCACGCCACCATCAACGTCACGGGCAGTGTGACCGCTACTGCGGGCGACGTCGTGATGAGCGCGACGGCAACCTCGTCGCTCACGCCGGGCCAAGGCCAGATCGGAAGCATTGGCGGCGCTATCGTTATCGGATTGCCGAAGGCCACGATCACCTTGGGCGACGGCGCATCCAGCGCTCACATCTCGGCCACGGGCAAGGTCGACCTCGACACCGCCGTGAATGTTGCCGTGGCGGCCGCTGACGAGGCGGATTCGAGCGACACCGAAGCCAAGTTGGACGCCGCGATCGCGGTCACCACGTTGATTTCCAAGTCCGAAATCGGGATTTTTGGCGCTAGCACGATCGACGCGGCCGGTGCGGTCAGTGTCGATTCCCTATCGACGTTCGAGATCGAGAACGTTGCCGACGGAACGGCGGGCGGCGCCGGCGCGACCGTCGCCGCGACGGTGGTCATTGCCGCCACTGGCGTGAAACTCAGCGACACCGCGTCGATCGGCGCTACCACCGCGCCGACGTCTGTCGCGCTTTCGGCGACCACCACCAGCACCATCACGACCTCGGCGATCTCGACCAAGGGCGGCGGGGACGAGAGTGCCGGCGGCACCAACGAATCCGAGAAGCAACTCGCCAGCAACGACGCGAAGACGGCCGAGGGCTCGGTCAAATTCGCCGGCGCCGTCGCGGTTACCGTGTACAAACCGGTCACACAAATCTCCGCCGACACCTCGGGCTCGATAGTGAGTTCCGGCGACGTCACGTTGACGGCGACGACCACCGACACGATCACATCCAGCGCCGACGGGTCCAACACCGGCGAGGCCCAGGATCCGCCTCCTGCCGGCGGCACCGGCGTCGGTGTCGCGGTGGCAATCGGCGTCATCATGCCCGAAACGCGCGTGTCGCTCGGCGGCAGCGGCAGCTACACCACCCCGAACGTGACCCTGACGGCCACGCTCGACGCCGACAGCACTTATAAGACCGAAGCCACGTCCGGTGTTGGCGACGGCGGCAAGACCGGCTTTGCCGGCTCGCTCGCCATCGGCATCGTCACAACCACCACCGAGGCGCTGATCGAGAGTGGCGCGAACATCAACCTGAACGGCGCTAACCTGACATTGTCGGCGCATTCGGCCACGGTCACCGAGACCACCGCCAAGGCCAAGGTCGACGGCAGCGGCAATTCGACCGGCATTGGCGCTTCGGTGGCGCTCGGCGTCGGCGACAACGATGCGCTCGCCCGTATTGACGGCGCGGTTGCCGGCGCGGCCGACGTTACCGTTTCGGCATCGGGTGTTCACAGCGTTCTTTCCACGGCCGAAGGGGGCGCCGCCGGTGGCACCGCTGTCACTCCGGTCGTTGCGACGACAGTCGCGCTCAACGACACGACAGCCGATATCCTGGCCGGGTCGGCGCTGACCGTCACAGGCGATCTGACCGTCACGGCCGAGCATGACAATGAGGCAGCCTCCACCGCCAATGGCGCGGCCAAGGGCACCAACGCGGCGATCGGCGCGAGCCTCGCATTGACGATCGCGCAGGACAGTTTGCTCGCGGGCCTGGCGCGCAGCGTCACGGCTGGCGGAGCGGTGCTCATCGCGGCGACCAGCCGGGCGGCCAGCCGTGCCGATTCCAAGGCGAGCGCTACCGGCGCCAAGCAGGAAGGCGACAACGGAAACACCACCACCCAGAGCCAGACGGACACCCAGGTCGCGGGCGCCAACAACGCCAGCGGCGGGAAGGCAAACGCAACGGCGCCGGGCACCAGCACCTCGGCCGGCCCGCTCAGCGTGGCCGCCGCCATCGGCATCAACATTGCGCAGGATACCGCTTCGCGCGCGGTCATCGGCGGCGTGGCGGGAACGCCTATCACCGTGGCCGCACAAGGCGGCGTCACCGTAAGGAGCCTTGCCAATCACGATGCCGCGGCGACCGCCGACGGCAAGTCGGTGACCACCTCGAACGCCACCGCCATCGGCGCGGCTGTCGCGGTCAACGCCTCCGACAGCCAGAACCACGCCCTGATCGAGCATGCTTCCGTGACCGGCGACGGCGTCACCGTCGAGGCAGGGATGGCCGAACGCGAGATCGAGGCGACCTCGACCATCGACCTCGATGCCGACACGATCTTCGTTGGTGAGCAACCCGGCCTCGAGACCGGCGAGAAAGTCGTCTATTCCAATGGTGGCGGCGGCAGCATCGGCGGACTGACTAACGGTACTGACTATTACGTCATCAAGGGCGAGAAGGGGCTGATTCAATTGGCGGCATCGGCAGATGACGCCGATAACGGTGTCGCTGTCGACCTGACCAGCCTCGGCTCCGGCGACGCGCACAAGCTCCAGCGCCCCGATACCACGGAAGATGACGACATCACCTTCGATCCCGACGCGGCGCGGTTCGCGTCGCCGGGCGTGGTGACCGGTGACGAGGTGGTTTATTCCAACGGCGGCGGCGGCAACACCGATATCGGCGGACTGACCGATGGCACCACCTATTTTGCCATCGTTGACGGCAGCGGAAACATCAAGCTCGCCGAAGATCGTGCGAAGGCCCTGAAGGGCGAGGCGATCGATATCACCTCGTCCGGCACCGGTGATGGCCACAAGCTGACCGAAACCAGCCATTCGACCGACGCGACCGCCAAATCGGGCGCCAGCAAGGGCAAGATCGGCGTGGCGGGTTCGGTCGCGATCAACGTCGCCGAGGGCGAAACCAGCGCCATTTTCGGCGACGGTGCAGCCATCGCCGCCCAGGACGGCGACGATGCCGATACGGACATTGGCGCCTCGGCCGTCAAGGCCGAGACGACGACCTATACGCTGACGCGGGCGTTTCCGGCGACCGCGGCGACGGGAACGACCACGGGCGTCGGCCTCTCCTTTGCCGTCGGCTATGCCGGCTACGACACGCTGGCCGAAATCAAAGGCTCGGCCACGGTTACCGCGAACGACCTGACGGTCGATGCCGACGGTGGCCACGGCTTGATCACGCTGGCGACCGCCGGCGCTGGCGCTGGCCAGGGCGGCACTTCGGTTGGTGGCGCTATCGCGCTGGGGGTTTCCGACAACCACACCGACGCGCGCGTGTTGGCGGGCCTAGCCATCGAAATCGAGGGCGACCTGACGATTACGGCGGACAATGTTGTCAGCCAGACGACCGAAGCCAATGCCGAAGTGACCGGCTCTGGCGGTACCGGCGTCGGCGCGGCGATCGCGCTCGGGTGGACCGAGGACGACGTTGGCGCGCGGCTTGAGCGCAGCGTCTCGACGGGCGCGGCGGTAGCGGACGACGTGAAGGTCGAAGCCAAGGGCACCATCACGTCCACGGTGCTGGCGACGGGCAGTGCCGAGGGCGAGAAGAACGCCAACAGCGGCGGCCAGACTTCGCAGAACCAGACCGGTTCACAGACCAGTTTCCTGAATGCCAGGACGAATTCCAGCCTGACCGAACCGACCCCGCAGACCCAGGTGGCGAGCGCCAACCAGACGTCGCAGAACCAGACGACGAATCCGGGCGGGCAGGGTAACGCCAACGCCAATCAGGCGGGCACGCAGACGTCCGGTGGCGTGCTGAGGATCGCTGCCTCGATCGGCGGGACGGTGATCGTATCCAAGGTCGCGGCTGAGATCGCGGACGATGTGGATATCGATGCCAGCGGCGACCTGTCGGTCAAGGCGATCAGCGACGCCGACGCGCAGGCCGAAGCGGTCAGCATCGCCTTCACCAAAGGCTCGTCCTCGTCCGACAATGTGAGCGCCGCGGTAGCGTTCAACGTCGCGCTGATGGACACCACAGCGCGGCTGGGCAACGGCACCACGACAGCAGGGTCGGTGACCGTCGAGGCTGGCACCAGCGCCGGCGAGGTGAATGCGTTCAAGGCGCTGGCTCTCTCGGGAGCCGGCTCGCAGCAGAGCAGCACCGGCGGGGCCACCCAGGGCGGTTCCGGTGGCGGCGGGCAAGGAACCGGCGGCGACAAATCGAGCCTCGGCATCGCCGGCGCGGTCGCCTTCAGCGTCCTCGGTTCACCGGCGACTGACGATCCGAACACGGTGAGCGCCAGCATCGCGGATGGTGCAACCGTCACGGCGCTCAACGGCGATGTCACGGTCACCGCGCGCCAGGACATCGGCATGCAGAACATCGCCGGCGGCGGTGCTCTGAGGATCTCCGGTGGTGGGGGCGGGGGCGGAGGCGGTGGTTCCGACACGACGGTTGGCGCAGCGGTCACCATCGGCGTCCTCGATGTCGAGACGCTGGCTACGATCGGC
>NZ_RZTO01000342.1:0-6088 GCF_003997225.1 Mesorhizobium sp. M2C.T.Ca.TU.002.02.1.1 | reverse complement strand
GAGGAAGAAGACGACGACGTCTCCGACATGATCGGCGTCGGCGACGACGAGGACGAGGTCTGATTCTGATTGTTTGCCGGCCATTTTCGCCTTTGACGAAAAAGCGGTCTTTCAAGGCTTGATCTTGACCGAAGGCGGCGCTAGAAGCCGCCAGCACTAAACGACGGCGCGGTCCCAACCGTGCCGGATCTCTTCGCCGGAAACGGCGCCGGCTGACTGCCGGGAGTGGGGCCATAGCTCAGTTGGGAGAGCGCTTGAATGGCATTCAAGAGGTCGTCGGTTCGATTCCGATTGGCTCCACCAAACAGTCCTTCCTGATCGAAGTTTCGTATAGCTGAAGTCGTCCCGCTGTTCACGCTGAGCGGCGCCCCAGCCCGTATGACGGGCCTTGACGCGAAGGCATCTTGTGGCCGGTGCAGCCTGATGCGGGAACCCGGTCAACTGGTCCGCTCCTTGTCCTGCAGCTGCGGCTAACCGCGCTCCGCGCGGGTTCTGGCTGCCTTGCGCGCCGCCGCCGATCGTCCGGCGGCGCCTTTGGTCCGCGCGGCTTTCCTGGCCGCCGCCGACCGCTCCGCGGCCGTGCGGCCGGATGCGGCGCTCTTGGTCTGCTGCGACAGGGCCTTGCGGGAGGCAGTGCTCTTCGGCTCGTCCTCGAGCACCTTCGACACTGCCTTCGAGACCTTCGGCTGGCGCTTCGGTTTCCGTTCGCCCTGGCCTGCCTCGTAAGCGTATCTGGCGCTCTTGCGCGTGGTCTCCTTCACGTCGCCTTTTTTGGGAGGCGGCAGGTCGACGCCCGCGCGGCGCGCCTCCGAAAGGCCGATGGCGATCGCCTGCTTGGTGGAGCGGGCGCCGTGCTTGCCTTGGCGGACTTTGTCGATTTCCGCGTGAACGAACTCACCGGCCTGCGTGCTTGCCGATTTGCCTTCGCGTTTGTCTTTGCGCGCCTTTTCGATGGTTTTCTTGTCCGGCATTGTTTTTCTCCTTATTCAGCCGGGGCCACGGGCGAACGCCGAAAGCCGCTTCAGCTTGCGCATCAGCGGCTTTCATATGTGCCGACGAGGTCGGCGGTGGCGATCGTATGCGGCCCCGCATGGGCCAGAAGATCGGCTATTCCCGTTTCTCCGCCGGTTTCCAGCGTCTCCACGTCGAGGGCTGAAAGGCGGAAGTGATAGTGATGGACGCCATGGCCTTTCGGCGGCTGGGGGCCGTCGTAATGAGCATTGCCGAAGTCGTTCACGCCTTGGCTGAAGCTTTCCGGCCCGGCGGTGCCCTCCGGCAGGCGATCCCGCCCGGCGGCGATGTCATAGACCGCCCAATGGCGAAACAGGCCGCGTGGCGCGTCGGGGTCCTCGACGACAAGCAGGAAGCTTCTGGTGCCGGCCGGCGCGTCCTTCCACCGCAGGGGCGGAGACAGGTTGCCTCCGTTGCGGACATAGGGCTCGGGAATGGTCTGCCCGTTTCCAAAGGCTGGACTCTCAAGCGTGAAAGCCATGGTTGGAACTCCGTGCTCTATCGCGTTTTTCCCGAAGGAATTCACGGACGATGCTTGCTCGGATCGGTGGAGCGCAATCGCTGCTGGTTTTCATGGGAACGCGGGGCATCGGCGGGGGTTCCAGCCTCGACGAATGTTCGCAAGCGGAGCTATCGTTCCCCGGAAAGGGCTGCGCGGACGGATATGACGCAGGTCGTGTCCGGCGAAAGATACCGGCAGGTCAGCGTGGAAACCGTCGACGCGGAACTGGAGGTCTCGAAGATTTTACCGGCGGCATTTTCGGGGCAACGGGTAACAGCCGGCAGCACGCCGGCTCGATAGACAGAGTGTCCGTCTCGCGAGCGCGTTCGCCTGAAACGGCTTTGACATTCCTGTGATGGATTCCCCGTTGACAACGAACATTGCTTCGTGTGAAACGGTGAGAACGTTCTCAGAGAACGTTCTCACTTGCAGCTGCGACCTTACCTTGGGAGGAGGTATGAGCACCGACGAGACCCGGCTAGCCGTCCGCATCGCCAAGATTGCGAAGTCCTACGGGCCGACCGTGGCGCTCGATTCCGTTTCCATCGATCTGCGCCCGGGCGAGGTCCATGCGCTGCTGGGCGAGAACGGCGCTGGCAAGTCGACGCTGGTGAAGATCCTCAGCGGCGTGGTGAAGCCGGACAGCGGATCAATGTCGATCCTAGGCTCGCCCTACACGCCGCACGGCATCGTCGATGCGCGCACGCAGGGCGTGGCGACGGCCTTCCAGGAGCTCAGCCTGCTGCCCAATCTCAGCATCGCCGAAAATCTGATGCTGCCGAAAATGCCAAGGGGCATGCTCGGCCTCGCGTCGCATCGCTCGGCCATGGCCTCCGCCGGCAGGATCCTCAGGGATTATGGTCTCGCGCATTTCGATCCCGACACGCCGGTGGGCGTGCTCTCGCTGTCGGACCGTCAGCGGCTCGAAATCGTCCGCGCCTTCACCCATGCCGCGAAATTGCTGATCCTCGACGAGCCGACGGCGGCGCTTGCCGACGTCGAATGGCTGTTCGAGCTCGTGCGCCGTCAAAAAACCCTGCAGACCGCCATCCTCTACATTTCCCATCGCCTCGGCGAAGTGCGCACCTTGTGCTCGCGCGCCACCATCCTGCGCAACGGCCGCAGCATCGGCACCGTCGAGCTTTCGGGCGCCTCGGACGAGAACATCTTCGAGATGATGGTCGGCCGCAGCGCGCGTGAGACGATCAATGCGCTGCCCAAAACCGGTGAGGCCGCGCCCGTCGCGCTCGGCGTCAAGGGCCTCTCGGGCGGCATCCTGAGCGACGTGTCGTTCGATGTCAGGCAGGGCGAGATCGTCGGCATCGCCGCGCTCGAAGGGCAGGGCCAGCGCGATTTGTTCAGGACGCTGATCGGACTTGCCAAGGCCAGGGGCGGAAGCGTCGAGATCGACGGCGTGCGCGCCCAGATCTCCAACCCTGGAGCCGCGCTCCATTTCGGCAACGGCCTCGCCTACCTGCCCGAGGACCGCAAGTCGGAAGGCATCCTCGCCGGCCTCACCACGGCCAGCAACATGGTGCTGCCGATCATCTCCCGCATCGCGCGCGGCGGCATCGTCTGGCCGGCCGGCGAGCGTCGCGCCGCATGCGAAACGGCGGCCGTGGTCGACCTGCAGGAACGCTATCTGCATTTCAAGATCGACGAGTTGTCCGGCGGTAACCAGCAGAAGGCGCTGCTGGCGCGCGTCATCATGACCGGCGCGCGCACGCTGCTGCTCTTCGATCCGACGCGCGGCGTCGACGTCGGAACCAAGCAGTCGATCTACGAGGCGATCCGCAAATTCGCCGCCGATGGCGGCTCCGTGCTCTTCTATTCATCCGAATTGCCGGAACTCGTCCACCTCGCGCATCGCTGCATCGTGCTCTATGGCGGCCGTATCTTCGCCGAGTACCAGGGCGACGCCATCGACGAGCAGACGATCGTCGGCGCGCTGATCGGCCACGCCCGCGGCGCGAAGACGGGAGTGGCGGCATGAGCGCGATCGCTGCAAATCCGGCGCCCCGCCGTTCGCCCTTCTGGCGCGCCGTCATCAGCGGCACCGGCATCGTCGCGCTGATCTATGTGCTGCTCTACGCGCTCTATGCGTTCTGGCAGCCCGATGCGCTCTCGGTCTACACATTCACCGACCTCGTCAACAATTCGACGCCGCTGGCGCTGGCTGCGGCGGGCGAGACGTTGGTCGTCATCAGCCGCGGCTTCGACCTGTCCGTCGCGGGCGTCGTCTCGCTGACCAACGTGCTGATGGCCGTCTATCCGCTCGACGGCCCGGGCGGAGCGCTGGTCAGCCTCTTGATGTGCTGCGCCATCGGCGCCGTCGTCGGCATGATCAACGGCATTCTGGTCGCCAGGCTCGGGCTGCAGACCATCGCGGCGACGCTGGGCACCATGATCGTCTGCCAGGGGCTGGCGCTGGTCATTCTCGACGCGCCCGGCGGCATGGTCGCCGACTTCGTCACCTACACCCTGACCGACACGCTCTTCGGCGTCGTCCCGATCGCCGGCCTGTTCCTGGTCGCCGCCATCGTGCTGTGGCTGGCCTTCCGGCGGACCAACACCGGCATCGGCCTTTATGCGATCGGCGCCGACGAGCAGTCGGCCCGTTTCTCCGGCGTTGCCGTCTCGGGCGTTCGCATAACCGCCTTCGTCGGCGCCGGCATCCTCTATGGCGTCGCCGGCTTCATGCTGAGCGCCCAGACCGCCACCGGCAATCCGACCGCGGGCACGCCGTTCCTGATGCTCACCTTCGCCGCCGTGGCGCTCGGCGGCACGCCGCTCAGCGGCGGCCGCGGCAGCCTCGTCGGCTCGATCCTCGGCGCCGGCACGCTCATGCTTCTGCAGAAGGTGCTGTTCTCGGGCGGCGTGTCGTCTTTCTACACCGGCATCTTCCAGGGCTTCGTGCTGGTGCTCGCGATCGTCTTCGGCAACACCGTGGCGCGCCTGCTCAGGAAGGACGACGCCCGGTGAACGCGCACAAGGACATAGCGATGCCATCCGAGGCCTCTTCCGACCAGCGCGGCAGGCAGAAGCTCGACCGGGAAACGGTGAACACGCTCGTCGTGTTCGGCTTGAGCATCGTGCTCATTGTCTGCTCGCGCTTCATCAGCCCGGCGCTCGGCTCCTGGAGCCAGGTGCTCACGGTGCTGATCCTCGCCTCGTTCCTGATCATTCTGTCCTTCGGGCAGGGCCTCGTCATCCTGATCGGCGGACTGGACCTCTCCATCCCGGCCCTCATCACGCTTGGCGGCGTGCTGACCACGACCTTGGTCGGCACGGGCGATGCCGGCGTCTGGTACATGTTGCCGGCAATCCTCGCCATCTGCGCCCTGGTCGGCGCGGTCAGCGGCATCGGCATCGTCTGGTTGAAGGTGCCGCCCTTCATCATGACGATGGCGACCTCGATCGTCGTCGCCTCGGTGGCGCTCGGTTATACCAGCGGCACGCCGCGCGGCGGTTCGCCATCGGCCCTCCTGTGGTTGATGAAGGCATGGTTCCTCGGCGTGCCGGTGGTCATCTACTTCACCCTCGCTTTCATCCTGTTCGGCTGGCTTCTGCAGAACTTCACCGCGCTCGGACGCCGGCTTCGCGCGCTCGGCACCAACAGGAACGCAGCACTTATCGCCGGCGTCAGCGTCAACCGGCTCGAACTCGTGCCCTATGCGGTCAGCGCCGCCTGCGCCGGCTTCGTCGGCATGATGCTGGTCGGCTATTCGAACGGCGCGACGCTCAGGATGGGTGACAGTTACATGCTGCCCTCGATCGCCGCCGTCGTGATCGGCGGCTCCTCGATCCTCGGCGGCAGCGGAACCTTCATCGGTACGGTCGGCGGCGCGATCCTTTTGACCACGCTGGGCACCATGATCTCGGCCATCGGGCTGAGTGAAGGATGGCGCACCATCATCGAGGGTGGAATCATCGTCGGAGCGCTGCTGGTGCTGCGCGGCGAGTTCCTGACCCACATCGGAAACCGGATGCTGACGCGAGGAAAATGACCATGCGCCCGCATGCCAATGATTTTTGTCCAATTGTGAGAACGTTCTCACAAGCTCTGGTCCGGCACCTGAAAGGGCCAAATTCCAAAGGGAGGTTGATGGAAATGAAGCTGTTGAAAAGACTGGGACTGGCCGCGTCGCTGACGCTTGCCACGACCGCGGGCGTTGCGACGGTCGTCGATCATGCCGAAGCGCAGGACAAGAAGCTCAAGGTCTACCTGTCGCTGAGCTACAGCGGCAACTCGTGGCAATCGGAGGCCGCGAATATCGTCAAGGCGCTGGCGCAGACGCCGCCCTACGACAAGACGGTGGAACTGAAGGAGGTGATCTCGGGCACGGATCCGCAGGCGCAGATCTCCGCCTATGAAAGCATGATCCAGGATGGCGCCGACGGCATCATCAGCTTCCCGATCTCGTCGACGGCGCTGAACCGCACCATCCATCGCGGCTGCCAGAAGGGCGTGCTCTTCTTCATGTATGACGCGACGGTCACCGAGCCCTGCGCCTACAATGTCAGCTACATCACCGCCGGCTTCGGCGAGAACACCGCCCAGGCGCTGGTCAACAT
>NZ_RZTO01000341.1:0-6095 GCF_003997225.1 Mesorhizobium sp. M2C.T.Ca.TU.002.02.1.1 | reverse complement strand
ACCAGGCGGCCTATATGCTCACCAGCAGCACCAAGGCTTGCCTGGTGCCGTGGCTGGCCGGAATACCGGAGCGCATCGGCTATCCGCGCGAGTTCCAGTTCGGCATCGTCAACCGACTGCCCGCCGGTTGGCTGAAATCGATGGTGGCCTTCGGTCCGCGCAAGACCCGGCTGGCGGAACAGGTTTGCGCAATCGCGCGCCTCGGCAAAAGGCCAGCCGAAGACGCACCCTTGCCGGCTCCGCAACTGGTCGTTTCCGCCGAGGCGCTTGCCGCCTGGCGCCGGCGTAACGGGATCGACCCGGCCGGGCCGGTGATTGCCCTCTATACGTCCGATTTCGCCAACAAGCGCTCATGGCCGATAGAGCGCTTCGTCTCGATCGCGCGCGACTATGTTACCCGAGGTTGGTCGGTCTGGCTGATCGGCGGACCGCGCGAGCGGCAGGCCGCGGCCGAAATCAAGGCTCAATTGCCCGACGCGGTCGATTTCACCGCAACGCCCGATATTGCGGAGGCCATGTGCCAGATCGCGGCCTCGACCATCTTTCTCGGCGTCGATGGCGGCCTCTCCCATGCCGCCGGGGCGTTGGGCGGTCCGTGCGTGCTCATCTACGGCTCGAACCGAGCCTATGTGCACGGTCCGGTGAACGAACAGGTGATCTTTCTCGAACCGCCGATTTCGACCCCGGGCTGGGTGGAGAACACGCGCGCCGTCAGCGAAGACAAGGTTCGCGAGGCGCTGGCGGCAGCGGTCCGAAAACACGCGCCGCAATTCGCCTGATCTTATTCCTCGGCTGCAGTGCCGCAGCGGTTCATCGAACGGTATTCTGCGTCAGTTCGCGAAGTACCGGCACGATCGCCAGAGGCAGGTCTTCTGCGATCAAACCCGGGCCGAAACGGCTGCCGGCCTCGGCGTGGATCCAGACTCCTGCACAAGCCGCTTCGAAAGCCGGCATGCCTTGCGCGAGAAGCCCGGCAATGATGCCCGCCAACACGTCGCCCGAGCCGGCGGTCGCGAGCCACGGTGCACCGTTGCTGTTGATCGCGGCGCGGCGGTCCGGCGCGGCGATCACGCTGTCGGCGCCCTTGTAGACGATCACGGCGTTGGCGCGCCGCGCTGCTTCGCGCGCCTTCGCCAACTTCGACAACGCCGCGTCGGCCGCGATGTCGGCAAACAGCCTGCCGAACT
Source organism: Mesorhizobium sp. M2C.T.Ca.TU.002.02.1.1 (assembly GCF_003997225.1). Taxonomy (NCBI): domain Bacteria; kingdom Pseudomonadati; phylum Pseudomonadota; class Alphaproteobacteria; order Hyphomicrobiales; family Phyllobacteriaceae; genus Mesorhizobium; species Mesorhizobium sp. M2C.T.Ca.TU.002.02.1.1. Next base: position 4,908 of record NZ_RZTO01000341.1, on the reverse strand, counting down.
CACCCTCATGCGGCGTCATGACCAACGCCGGCGCGTCCGGTCTGCCGGCTGCCTCGAACAGCGTCGCGGCCGCGTTGCGGAAAGACGTGATGCCGTCGGCGTCGAGCACGAGGCCCTCGACGCCGCCGTCCCGGCGGTTTTTGGCGAGCACGGCGAGCGTGAAATCGCGCGCCTTGTCGCCGATGCCGAAGCCGGGGCCGAGGACGAAGGCGGATGGTCGGCGATCGCCGATAAGGTCATGCACGTCCTCGATCGCGTCGACCTTGCGCAGCATGATCGAGGTCAGATGCGCCGCATTGACCTGCATGGCGTTGGCGGGCGACAGCACGGTGACGGCCCCTGCCCCGCTTCGCGCCGCCGCGAGCGCTGAAAGGCGCGCCGCGCCGGTCGCGGACGGCCCCCCCGAAAAGACGCTGGTATGGCCGCGCTTGTATTTGTGCGTGTCGACGGCCGGCGCGGGAAAGCTCGCTATCCAGAGCCTAGGCCGGTTCTCAAAGGCGCGCGGCGCGACCGCTTCGATGATCTCGTCGCGAATGCCGATGTCGGCCAGCACGACCTCGCCGCATCGCTCGCGGCCAGGCAGAAGCAGGTGCCCAGGCTTCTTTCGCGCGAAAGTCACAGTCAGGACCGCGCGAAACGCCGAGCCGAGGACTTCGCCGCTTTCGCCGGAAACGCCCGAAGGCAGGTCGACCGCGACAACCGGCAGGTTCATTCCCGTGACGATGTCGACCGCGCCCTTGGCGTCGCCGGATACCGGCTTCGACAAGCCTGCGCCATAGATCGCGTCGACAACCAGCGAGCCGGCTTGCGCGGTAAAGGCCGAAAGCGGGCGCCGTTCCAAGGTGCAGTCGGCCGCCGCAAGCGCGGCATCGCTGCCTGCCCGCGGTTTGCCCGATGTCCACAGGGCTACATCGACGCCAGCCTCGGCCAGCAGCCGCGCCACGACATAGCCGTCGCCGCCATTGTTGCCGGGGCCGCACAACACGTGCACGTTTTTCGCCGCAGGATAGCGCTTAAGCACCACCGCAGCGACCGCCTCGCCCGCACGTTGCATTAAGCGATAGCCGTCAAACGGCCCGGCCGCGATTGTCAGCCGGTCGGCCTCGGCCATTTCGGCCGGCGATAGAAGTTCGTTGCGCATGGGATTGCCGATTTCCATGCGATCAAGCATTGTCCAGTTTTCAGTTCGAAGCAAACCAGCGCGACGCGGCATTTGTTGCACATGTGGTCGCATCCGGGAGGGGCTGCCTGAAAATTGCGCTGTCTGCCCGTTTTTTGCGCAGACGTGAGGAGGGGCGATGTATAGGGTTTGGGCGTCCATGACGCATCCGATGCAGCGGATGACGCGAATTTGCATCCGTATGCGGCATGGGCTCGAAAACGCTCCTCACCGCCTGCACTGCTCACGATTGGCACGGTTCGTGCTTGATGGAGGCGCAAGCGGGGCACACAACCCGTCTTCTTGGCAGTGGAGGCCACTTTTTACATGAAAAAGATCGAAGCGATCATCAAGCCATTCAAGCTGGACGAAGTGAAGGAAGCGCTTCAGGAGGCCGGACTGCAAGGTATCACCGTCACCGAGGCCAAGGGCTTCGGCCGCCAGAAGGGTCACACCGAGCTTTATCGCGGCGCCGAATATGTCGTCGACTTCCTGCCCAAGGTGAAGATCGAGGTGGTGCTCGGCGACGAGGCCGTCGAAGGCGCCATCGAGGCCATTCGCAAGGCGGCGCAGACCGGCCGCATCGGCGATGGAAAAATCTTCGTCTCCAACATAGAGGAAGTCGTGCGCATCCGTACCGGCGAGACCGGTATCGACGCCATCTGACCTTCAACCCACACCGGACGTCATCACACAGGGAAGAAATGACATGACGACAGCCAAAGACATCATGAAGCAGATCAAGGACAACGACGTGAAATTCGTCGACCTGCGCTTCACCGATCCGCGGGGCAAGCTGCAGCATGTGACGATGGATGTCGTCGAGGTCGAGGAAGACATGTTCGCCGACGGCGTCATGTTCGACGGCTCCTCGATCGCCGGCTGGAAGGCGATCAACGAGTCCGACATGGTGCTGATGCCCGACACCGATACCGTCCACATGGACCCGTTCTTCGCGCAGTCGACCATGGTCATCCTGTGCGACATCCTCGATCCGATCTCGGGCGAAGCCTATAATCGCGATCCGCGCGGCACCGCCAAGAAGGCCGAAGCCTATATGAAGTCGGAAGGCATCGGCGACACCATCTATGTCGGCCCGGAGGCCGAGTTCTTCGTGTTCGACGACGTCAAGTACAAGGCTGATCCTTACAACACCGGCTTCCGCCTCGACTCGACCGAACTGCCGTCCAACGACGACACCGACTATGAGACCGGCAATCTCGGCCACCGTCCGCGCATCAAGGGCGGCTATTTCCCGGTGCCGCCGATCGATTCCTGCCAGGACATGCGCTCCGAGATGCTGACCGTGCTCGCCGAGATGGGCGTGCGCGTCGAAAAACATCACCATGAGGTCGCCGCCGCCCAGCACGAGCTCGGCATCAAGTTCGACACGCTGGTGCGCAACGCCGACAAGATGCTGATCTACAAGTATGTCGTGCACCAGGTCGCCAACGCCTATGGCAAGACGGCCACCTTCATGCCGAAGCCGGTGTTTGGCGACAACGGCTCGGGCATGCATGTCCACCAGTCGATCTGGAAGGGCGGCAAGCCGACCTTCGCCGGCAACGAATATGCAGGCTTGTCGGAGAGCTGCCTCTACTACATCGGCGGCATCATCAAGCACGCCAAGGCCATCAACGCCTTCACCAATCCGCTCACCAACTCCTACAAGCGTCTGGTGCCGGGCTATGAGGCGCCGGTGCTGCTCGCTTATTCGGCGCGCAACCGTTCGGCCTCCTGCCGCATTCCGTTCGGCTCCTCGCCGAAGTCGAAGCGCGTCGAGGTCCGCTTCCCCGATCCGGGCGCGAACCCCTATCTCGGCTTCGCCGCCATGCTGATGGCCGGCCTCGATGGCATCAAGAACAAGATCCATCCGGGACAGCCGATGGACAAGGACCTCTACGACCTGCCGCCGAAGGAATTGAAGAAGATCCCGACCGTCAGCGGCTCGCTGCGCGAAGCGCTGCAGAACCTCGACAAGGACCGCGGCTTCCTGAAGGCCGGCGGCGTCTTCGACGACGACCAGATCGACTCCTATATCGAGCTGAAGATGGCCGAGGTCATGCGCTTCGAGATGACCCCGCACCCGGTCGAGTACGACATGTACTATTCGGTCTAAGCCTCTGATCGGACGCTGAAATCAAGCCCTTGGAGGCCATGGCCTCCAAGGGCATTTCATTTTTGGAGACGGGTTTCGCGGCCTTCTTTTTCGAGCGGCAAAAAGAACCCCGGCGCATTGCGCCGGGGTTCTCGCATGGACAGGTGTCGGAGGGCTGACACCTATCCCGCAAGTTCGTCGGGGCCATGCAAGTTCCAGTCGGCGCGGCGCGCCAGGAACAGCAGGAAATAGATCGCGGCGACCGCCATGATCGCCAGCGTCGCGATCAGGCTCGGACGCCCGAAGGCGGCGTCGAGCCAGTTCTGATAGGCAACATAGATCAGCGCCACAAAGGCGAGGATCGCGGGCACCGGAAACAGCGGCATGCGGTAGTGACCGCCCGAGGTCGTGCCGTTGCGGCGGCCGGCGAAGACGGCGACGCAAAGCAGCGCGTAAATCACCACCAGCGAGGTGCCGCTGACCACCAGCAACAGGTTGAGATCAATGAAGCAGGCAAGGGCGGCCAGCACCACCACGACGATGGTTGCGATCCATGGCGAGGCGTAAGTGCCGTGCACGGACGCCACCGCATTGTTGATCGGGCCGAACCAGGTCTTGTCCCGACCGGAGCTGAAAAGCAGTCGCGCCGCCTGCAGGATGATGGCGATGACGGCGTTGAAGATGGCGACCGCGATCGCCAGGCTGATCGCCACCGTCAGCCAATGGCCGCCGCGCGCCTCGAGGAAATATTCGATCTTCTGCGGAGCCGCGAGCAGGCCGACGAGATCCGGCGCGCCGAGAAGCACCGCGGTCAGCGGGATGAGCTCGGCGGCGACCGTGATCACCAGCGCCCAGAGCACCACCTTGCCGATGTTGCGCTTGGCGTCATGCGTCTCCTCACCGAAGTAGGCGGCAGCGCCATAGCCGTTATAGGCAAAGAGCGACACGGCGGTGGATGCCAGGATGATGGCGGCCGAGGCCGGAACCAGCGTGTTGGTCGTGGCGTCGAGCAGTTGCGGCGCGGTGAACAGGCTGGAGAGCGGCCGCTCGACATGGGCGAAGCCGAGCCCGGTCAGGATCAGCAGCGCCAGCATCTCGATGCCGAGAAAGATACCGGTGACGAAAGCGTTGAGTTTTATGCGCATGGCGGCGACTGCGCCGGCGAGGATAATCGTCACCACGCCGACCCATTGCGGGCTGAGATTGGGAATGATGACGCCGAGATAGGTGCCGACGCCAAGCGCGATGACGGCGACGATCAAGACGATCGACACGAACACCAGCACCAGGGTGACGAAGCCCCAGAAGCGGCCGAGCGTGCGGCCGATCATGGTGTATTCGCCGCCGGCCATCGGATAGGCCGAGGAAAGCTCGGCATAGACGAAGGCCATGAACAGGCCGATGACGGCCGCGATCACGAAGCTCAGGAATGAGCCGGTGCCGGCCAGCGCGATGACGCCCGGCACGATGATGAAGACTGATGATGCCGGCGTTACCGCCGAGAGCACGATCATCAGCGTGCCCAGCGCGTTCAGCGCCCGGTCCAGGCCCTTGGCGCCGGGGGCAGCCTTGTCTGCGGCCGCCGTGGTGGCTTCGTTTGTAGACATTATCCTCCCCTTTTTTTAATTGGATAAAAATTATTATCCGCAAC
>NZ_RZTO01000340.1:0-6098 GCF_003997225.1 Mesorhizobium sp. M2C.T.Ca.TU.002.02.1.1 | reverse complement strand
GCTTCCAGACGCTCCGGCTTGCCGGTGATTTCATGGACGAGATAGCCGCGCAGCGTCAGCGCCTTCGCCAGCACGTCGAACAGCGGGAACGGTGTCGCCTCGGGGCTCAAGCCGCCATACTCGAGGAGGATGCCGCCGCGAGCCATCGCCGCCGTCAGCGGCGTGAAGATCGGACCGCCGACCGCGTCGAGGACGACGCGCACGCCTTCTGGCGCGATCTCCTTCAGCCGCGCCTCGAGATCCTCTTCTTGCGAGGCCACGACATAGGCGGCGCCGGCATCGAGCAGCGCCGCTTTCTTGGCCGATGTTCTGGTGACGGCAATAGGGACGGCGCCGAGGCTGTTGGCAATCTGTATCGCGGCGAGGCCAACGCTGCTCGACGCGGCGGTGATGACGGCAGGCTCGCCGCGGCCAAGACCGGCGATATCGACCAGCGCGCCATAGGCGGTGAGATATTGCATCCATGTCGCCGCGGCGGCTTCGAAGCCGAGCGACGGCGGATGCTTGACGACAAGCTCGGCCGGAAAGGCGACGAGTTCGCCATAGGCCGGCCAGCGCGCCATCGAGCGCGGCGGAATGATGCTGACCGCATCGCCCGGCGCAAAACCGTCGACGCGCTCGCCGACCGCCTCGACGATGCCCGCCGCCTCGAGGCCGAGACCCGAGGGCAGCGCCGGCGTCTCGATATAAGTGCCCTTGCGCATCGAGGCTTCGGCGCGGTTCAAGCCCAGCGCCTTGACGCGGATCAGCACCTCGCCCGGGCCGGGCGGCGGCACCTCGACATCCTCGATACGCAGCACCTCCGGACCGCCACGCTCATGAAAGCGAACAACCCTTGCCATCCATTCCACTCCAAATCCGTTCGATTGAATGAACTATGCAGATGCACCCTTAGGAGATAAATCGCGAGGCAGGCAGAACAGTCGAAACGATTGGTTTTGAATATGGATCGCCTCGAAAGCATGGCAGTGTTCGTCAAGGCGGTCGACCTCGGCTCGTTCGCGGCCGCCGCGGCGGCGCTCGACCTGTCTGGCCCGATGGTCGGCAAGCATGTCCGCTTCCTCGAGGAGCGGCTCGGTGTGCGGCTTCTCAACCGCACGACGCGCCGGCAGAGCCTGACCGATTTCGGGCACGCCTATTACGAGCGCTGCCGGATCGTGCTGGCGGAAGCAGACGCGGCGGATGCGCTGGCGGCCGACCAATTGTCCGAGCCGCACGGAAAACTGCGCGTGACGATGCCGGCGCATTTCGGCCGCCACTGCGCGACGCCGATCCTGCTCGAACTCGCGCGGCATTATCCGACGCTGGAGCTCGACCTGTCGCTGAGCGATCGTTTTGCCGATCTCGTCGAGGACGGTTTTGACCTCGCGATCCGCACGGGAGCACTGGATGACAGGGCCGGCATCATCGCGCGCCGCGTCGCGCGCCAGCGCATGATCGTCTGTGCTTCGCCGTCCTATATCGAGGGGTTCGGCCAGCCGGCCAGCCTGGCGGACATCAGCGGCCATCAGGCGGTCATCTACCGGCGGCTCGGCCATGTGCTGCAGCCCTGGCTGTTCCCGCGCGAGGATGGCTCGGTCACGGAGATCGCGCCGGCCGGCCGGCTGCGGCTCGACGACCTCGACGCCATCGCGGATGCGGCGACCGGCGGCATGGGGCTGGCCTGGCTTCCCTACTGGCTGGTGCGCGAGCGCATCGAAACCGGCAGGCTGGTCCGGCTGCTGGGGGACCAGCCGGATTATCTCTACGACTGCCACGCGCTCTGGCTGCAGACGTCGCATCTGCCTCTGAAGGTACGGCTGGCCGTCGACGCGCTGGCGGCGGGATTGCCGAAGTTGATGAGCTAGGTCACGTCGATTTCAGGCGCTGCATCGCACCCAGGCGCGTCAGTCCTTTCGGCAGGAACAGCATCGCCAGGATGATGGTCAGCCCCGAAATCACCGGGTGATAATCGGGCACGACGATGCGGGCGAGATCGAACACGGCATACATCACCAGCGCGCCGAGGATGGGCCCGAGCAGCGTGCCGGTGCCGCCGACCACCGTCATCATCAGCGGCAAGAGCATCCAGTCGAGGTCGAACACCGAGTCCGGCCCGACATGGAAGATGTAGAAGGTGTAGAGGCTGCCGGCGACGCCGGCGATGAAGGCGCTGCCGGCAAAGGCCGCGACCTTGACCTTGAGCGTGTCGATGCCGTTGGCCGATGCCGCCATCTCGTCGTCGCGCACCGCGATCAGCGCCAGGCCGTAGCGCGAGCGCATCAGCGCGCGGATGGCCAAGGCGGTGGCGACCATCAGGCCGAGCCCGACCCAGTAATGCGGGCGCAGCGTGTCGAAGCTGCTTGCCGGAGCGACGATGCCGAAAGCGCCGCCGGTGAAGTCGCCGCCATTGACGAAGATCACCTTGACGATCTCGCCGAAGCCGAGCGTGCCCAATGCGAAATAATCGCCATGCAGTTTCGACAAGAGCGGCAGGCCGATGATGACCGCCGCGAGCGCCGCGACAATGCCGCCCAGCAGCATCGTCACCGGGTCGAAGTAATAGATGTTCGGATGGCTGTCATAGAGCGAGCCCCAGAGATAGTTCCCGCTCCAAAGAATCGCGGTGGTATAGGCGCCGAGCCCGAAGAAAGCATGGCTGCCGAGGCTGATCTGGCCGCCATAGCCAGCGACGAGGTTCCAGCTCTGCGCCATGATGGCGTAGAGGAAGACGAAGAACAGGAAGGAGAAATAGTAGGCGTCGACGGCGCCGGGCAGGAAGGGCAGCAGCGCAAGCGCCGCGACGACGACGATTGCAATCCATTGCAAGGCTCGGCTCATCGCACTCACGCCTTCTTGTAGGGCCGGCTGAACAGGCCTTCCGGCTTGAACATCAGCACCAGGAGGAACACGCCGTAGGCGATGGCGTTCGTCCAGCCGCCCGAGATGAAGAACTGGACATAGGCTTCGATCAGGCCGAGCAGGATGCCGCCGGCCAGCGCGCCGGTGACGTTGCCGATGCCGCCCAGCGCCAGCGCCACCAGCGCCTTCAGGCTGAAGATGAAACCGGCGAAGGGGTTGAACGGAAAGGTGGTTGCGACCGCGACGCCAGCCGCGCCAGCCAGCGAAATGCCGATGGCAAAGGCGATCGCATTGACGCGGTGCGGGCTGATGCCCATCAAAGTCGCGGCGTCCATGTCTTCCGAGGCGGCGCGCACCGCCTTGCCGACGATCGTCTTGCGCAGGAAGAGCATCACCAGGCCGGTGCCGGCGAGCGCGATCAAAAAACCCATCGAGCGGGTGAAGGAGGTGCGCACGCCGAAGAGCTCGATGCCGCTTGCCGTATAGCTCGTCACCACGCCGGCGGTGTTGCCACCCCAGATCACCGTCATCAGGTTCTGGACCAGGAACATCAGGCCGACGGCGATGAGCAGCGAGACGTTGCGGTCTGCTTCAGCGGCGGCCTTGCGGAACAGGCCCTGATAGATCAGCCAGCCGACGACGAGCCCGACCGGCACGACGATCAACAACGACAGGAACGGGTCGATGCCGAGACCGTAGAACAGTGCGCGCACGAAATAGGCGGCGAGAATGATCATCGCGCCCTGAGCGAGGAAGATCAGCCGCATGGTGCCGAAGATCAGGCTCAGGCCGACGGCGGCGACGCCATACATGGCGCCGCCGAGCGCACCGTTGAGCGATAGCTGGAGCAGGATCTCGGGTGGCGGGAGATTGACCATTCTCTACTCCAACACGCCCATATAGGCCTTCTGGATTTCGGGATCGGCGATGAGGTCGGCGCCGGTGCCTTGCATGGCGAGCGAGCCGGTCTTGAGCACGAAGGCGTAGTCGGCGACCTTTAGAGCCTGATGGATGTTCTGCTCGACCAGAAGGATGGTGACGCCCTGGCCATGCAAGGTCTGGATGAGCGCAAACATCTGCTGCACCACGAGTGGGCTGAGGCCCAGCGACGGCTCGTCGAGGATGAGCAGCGACGGCTCCGACATGGTGGCCCGCGCGATCGCCAGCATCTGCTGCTCGCCGCCGGAGAGCGACCCGGCCTTCTGGTGCGCGCGTTCCTTCAGGCGCGGGAAAAGCGTGTAGGCCTTCTCCAGCAGCTCGTTGGTGCGCGGGCGAGCCTTGGGCTGGAACGCGCCGAGCTCGAGATTTTCCAGCACCGTCATCTGGCGGAACAGACCGCGCCCTTCCGGCACATGGGCGATGCCCAGGCGGGCGATCTCCTGCGGCGCCTTGCCTGTGATCGACTGGCCCCAAAGCCGAATATCGCCGGCCTTGGGCTTCAGCAGGCCAGAAACGGTGCGGAGCAGCGTCGTCTTGCCGGCGCCGTTGGCGCCGACCAGCGCGACGATCGCGCCGGGATCGACATGGAGCGACACGCCCCACAGCGCGCCGACGTCGCCATAGGCGACTTCGAGATCGCTTATTTCAAGCAGCCGGTTCGCCAAGATAGGCCTCGATGACTTTGCGGTTTTGCGTGACGTCGCGCGGCGTGCCGTCTGCGATCTTCTCGCCATGGTCGAGCACGATGACGCGGCTGCATACTTTCATGATGGCGTCGACCTTGTGCTCGACCCACAGCATTGAGATCCCCCGGTCGGCACGCACACGGCGAATGACGTCGACCATGCGCTGGATCTCGGTCGGGTTGAGGCCGGCCATCGGCTCGTCGAGGAGCAGCAGCGCCGGATCGGAGGCGATGGCGCGCGCAATCTCCAGCATGCGGCGATCCGACAGCGTCATATGCGCGGTGCGCATATCGCGCCTGGCGCTGAGGCCGACCAGCTCCAGCGCCGCGGTCGCCGACTCGGTCGCGTGCTTGACGCGGCCTCCTGCCCCGTAGACGGCGCCGACCATGACATTCTCGAAGGCGGTCATGGTGAGGAAGGTGCGCACGAGCTGGAAGGTGCGGGCGATGCCGAGCCTCGAGATGCGGTGCGGCGCGATGCCGGTGATGTCCTTGCCGCGGAAGGACACGCGCCCTTCGGTCGGCGCGTAGATGGCGGTAATGACGTTGAAGAGCGTCGACTTGCCGGCGCCGTTCGGCCCGATCAGGCCAATCAGCTCGTTGGCGCCGACGGCGATATCGATGTTGTTGAGGACGACAAGCCCACCGAAGCGCTTCTTGACCGCCTCGAGGCGCAGCAAGGTTTCGTCCGCCTGCATCGTGTTTTCGTTTCCTTCCAGCGGAAGCGCCGAGGATTCGGCACTCAAACCGCTCAATTGCCAAGCGATCCGAATGCGGGCGGGAAGCGAACGGGCGCCTGGCTTCGCAATCAGGCGCCCGCCGCTTCCACCGCATCTGTTTCGTTCAGCGCTTGTCCCAGGCCGGGGCCGGCTTGTAGGTCCAGTTGCCGTCCGGATAGATGAGCTGGTGCTTGCCCTGCCACCATTGCGTGGCAACGCTCGGTATCAGGGCGAAGCCGGTGTCGTCGAACTTGAGGTCGCCGACCACTGTGTCCTTGAACTCCTGGCCGAAAATCGCGTCATGGATCGCCGCCGCATCGGTGCTGCCGGCCTTCTCGATGGCCTGCGCCAGCACCTGCGCGTTGGCATAGAAGGCGCCGACGGTGACGGAGTCCTTCTTGAACTCGGCCTCGTAGCGATCACCGAGTTCTTTCGCGCCCTTGTAAGGGTAGCTCGCAGACCAGAAGCCGTCGGTCAGGATGTAGTCGGAGTCCGGCCCAAGCGCCTCGTGGAATTCGCCGGTCCAGGTACCCTTCCAGCCATGCAGGTAAGGCACGGAGAAGCCGAGCTCCTTCATCTGCCGCAAAAGCGTGACAGTGTCGGCCGGCGAGCCGAAGACCAGCATGGCATCGACATCGGCGGCCTTGAGCTTGGTGATCAGCGCCGAATAGTCGGTGGCGCCGATCGCCCAGGGATCGTCGACGGCGAAGCTGTAGCCGTATTTCTTGGCCGCCGCCTCGAAGGCGCCGCCGAAGCCCTTGCCGTCGGGTGAATCTTCCGAGACCAGCGCCGGATGCTTGGGCTTCTCATTCGCCGGCAGCTTGTCCCAGATCTGGAACGGCACCTCGGCGCCAGGTCCCGGATGGAAGAAGAACAGCGCCGAGTATTTGAGCTTCAGCGGCTGCCACTCGAAG
>NZ_RZTO01000033.1:0-16661 GCF_003997225.1 Mesorhizobium sp. M2C.T.Ca.TU.002.02.1.1 | reverse complement strand
GTCCATTGACCATCAGCGCCGGACGGTTCGAAGCGGTGAATTAGGTCAGGCGCCACCTCGCGCCGGCGGGGGAGATATGGCGCGCGCAACACTGATCGGGTTTTCGGCGGTCGCCATGTGGGCGCTGCTGGCGCTGCTCACCAATGCCTCGGGCCAAGTGCCGCCGTTCCTGCTGTCGGCCATCACCTTCGCCATCGGCACCTGCGTCGGGCTCGCCGCCCGGCTGGTGATGCCGGCCGCCGACAGGAGCCAGAAAATCCCGCCACAGGTCTGGGTGATCGGCATAGCCGGGCTGTTCGGCTACCACTTCTTCTACTTCACGGCGCTGCGCAGCGCGCCGGCGGTCGAGGCAAGCCTGATCGCCTATCTGTGGCCGCTGCTGATCGTGCTCGGCTCGGCGCTGATGCCGGGCGAGCGGCTCGCCTGGAACCATGTCGTCGGCGCGCTGCTCGGCCTTGCCGGCACGGTCCTGATCGTCACCAAGGGCGGCGGGCTGGCCTTCGACGCGCGTTACGCCTTCGGCTACGCGATGGCCGCCGTCTGCGCGCTTTTGTGGTCGTCCTATTCACTTCTGTCGCGGCGCTTCCCCTCGGTGCCGACCTCCACCGTCACCTGGTTCTGCGCGGCGACGTCGGTGCTGTCGCTGGTCTGCCATTTCCTGCTTGAGAAGACGGTGCTGCCGGATGGCCCTGGACAGTGGCTGGCCGTCATCGGGCTCGGCCTGATGCCGGTGGGTGCTGCCTTCTATGCCTGGGACATCGGCGTCAAGCGCGGCAACATCCAGGTGCTGGGCGCCGCGAGCTATGCGGCGCCGCTGTTGTCGACGCTGGTGCTGATCGCCGCCGGCGTCGCCGAGCCGTCGTTGCGCATCCTCGCGGCCTGCATGCTCATCACGGGGGGTGCCGCGCTCGCGGCAAAGTCGTTGCTGATGCACAAGCCGGCGGCCAAAGAGGTCAACGCATGATGCCGTTCCCGGGCGGCATCGAGGCCCACGCCAACGCGACGCTTTTGTTTTCCTTTGTCGCGGCCGTGATCTACGCCTTTGCGCTCGACATGCCGCCGAAATGGACGCGCACGGCGGCGAAGACGCTTGCCGTGGCCTTGCTGGCCGTGCTTGCCGCCATGCAGGGCGGCCCGTTGCTGCTCGTCGCGGCGCTGGCACTCAGCGCGGCCGGCGATGCCTTTCTGTCGCGCGACGGCGAAAAGGCCTTTCTAGGCGGGCTGGCGAGCTTTCTCGCCGGCCACATCGCCTATGTCGCGCTGTTCGCGCAGGCAGGCGGCGGGCTCCAACTGCTGAGCGCCGAGTTCTGGCGAGACGCGATTGCTCTCGCCATGGCCGTGTTCAGCATCGTCATGCTTGCCGCGCTCTGGCGCCGCGTCGGCCCGCAACTGCGCATCCCGGTCGCGGTCTATGTCGCGGCAATCCTCGCTATGGGCATTTCGGCGCTCACCACGGACAAGGTCTGGGTGATTGCCGGCGCGGTGCTCTTCATCGCTTCGGACGGGCTCCTGGCAACCGAGCGCTTCCTGCTCGCGGCGATCTCGCCGCATCGCGTCTGGATGCGCCATGCGGTCTGGGTGCTTTACTATGCTGCCCAGCTGGCCATCACGCTGGGGTTCTTGTCGGGTTAGGGTCAAAAGGCAGATAAACGCTTAAGGTCCTTGTTATAAGTTCGTTGTCGCTATCCTGGACACAGGTCGAATAGGTATGTGCAATTCTGTCGTCGGAAATGGCCGGGAATACACCACACCGCGCGACCTCGCAGCATTGGTCGGGGGCGAAGATAAGCTCATTTGGCAGACCAAGAATCCTTTCGTGCCGTGGCCGGAGGGGAAGGATTGGCATGATCTTGACCTGTGCCTGTGTGCGGTAGACATGAACGCCACGCTCGGTAAGGCTGGTCTGCACTGGCACCGTGGTGACGACCCGATGCAATATTTCATAGATTAATCTAGATCCGGCAGTCGGATCATGTTTTCGGCTGCCAGCCAGGCTCGGCCAGCTCGAAGGCGGCGAAATCGAAGCCCGGCGCCACCGTGCAGCCGACCAGCGTCCATTCGCCGAGGCTGCGCGCCGATTGCCACCAGCCGGCCGGCACGACGATCTGCGGCCGTTCGCCGGCGGCGAGGGCCGTGCCCAGCACCTGCTCGATGACCACGCCGGCGCCTTCCTCATGCATCGACAGCGCCAGCGGCGCGCCGGCATAAAAGTGCCAGACCTCGGCCGCGTCCCTCACCCGGTGCCAGGCCGAGAGCTGGCCTTGCTCAAGCAGGAAATAGATCGCGGTCGAATGGCCGCGCGGGCCGCCCGCGGCGTCGCGAAAGGTCTCGGCATACCAGCCGCCCTCGGGATGCGGCTTGAGGCCTAGCGTTGCGATCATCTCGGCGGCGCTGGTGGTCATTCAAGCAGGCTCAAAAATTATCCTTGCGCTTGCGGATCTCGGCGAACACCTCGGCGTCCGAGGCTCTCTCCATGCCAAGATGCTTGCGGATCGACGGGTCGTGCCCGCGCAGGAACGGGTTGGTCGACAATTCCTCGCCGATGGTCGTCGGCAGCGTCGGCTTGTTAGCGGCGCGCAGCGCTTCGATCCTGGCCGCGCGCTGCTTCAGCAGCGGATTGTCCGGGTCGACCGTCACCGCGAAGCGGGCATTGGCCAAAGTGTACTCGTGGCCGCAATAGATGGCGGTTTGCGCCGGCAGCGCCGCCAGCTTCTTCAGCGAGTCATACATCACCGGCGGCTTGCATTCGAACAGCCGGCCGCAACCCAGCGCAAACAGCGTGTCGGCGGTGAAGGCCACCTTCGAGGCCGGCAAATGATAGGAGACGTGGCCGGCGGTATGGCCGGGCGTCTCGATGACCTCGATCCTCTCATCGCCGAGTCGCACGACCGAGCCTTGCTTCACGGTTTCGTCGATGCCGGGGATTTTCGCCTTCTCGGCCTCCGGGCCGACGATGCGCAATTTGAAGCGCTCCTTCAGCGCCAGATTGGCTTCGACATGGTCGGCATGATGATGCGTGGTGAGGATCAATGTCGGCGTCCAGCCGGTGCGCTTGATCGCCGCCAGGATCGGCGCCTCTTCCGGCGCGTCGATGATGGCCGTCTCGCCGCTTTCCGGATCGTGGACCAGCACGCCGAAATTGTCGGTGCGGCACATGAACTGCTCGATTTCGACCGGCATCGCTTGTCTCCATTTGTCGCCGCACACATAGGGCGGGCGGGCGCCGATGTCATCCGCGTTTGTTGAACCTGCGAATGTGTTGAACCTGGCGGGTTTGTCGAACCGGGCGCCTTTGTTGAACTTGGCAGGCTTCACGGCTACCGTCCCGCGCATGCATTCGGATATCGTCGATCTGCGCTCCTTCTACTCGACCACGCTCGGCCGCCTGGCCGAGCGCTCGATCACCATGGCGTTGTCGTCGATATGGGCAACCGTGCCCAACGAGCGGCTGGTCGGCCTCGGTTACACGCTGCCCTGGCTGGAACGCTTCGGCACCGATGCCGAGCGCGTCTTCGCCTTCATGCCGGCGACGCAGGGCGCGGTGGTGTGGCCGGCGACCGGGCCGGCGGCGACGGCGCTGGTCTTCGACGAGGAACTGCCGCTGGTCGATTCCTGCATCGATCGCGTGCTCCTGGTGCACTCTCTCGAACATGCCGAAAACCCGCGCGAGACGCTGAACGAGATCTGGCGCGTGCTGTCGCCGGCCGGCCGCGTGGTCATCGTCGTGCCCAACCGGCGCGGCGTGTGGGCGCGCTTCGAGCACACGCCCTTCGGCAACGGCCGGCCGTTCTCGCGCGGCCAGCTGACCGAGTTGCTGCGCGAGGCGAACTTCACCCCGGCGACATGGAGCGATGCACTGTTCTTCCCGCCGTCGCCGCGGCGTTTCATGATGCGGTTCCACAATGTATTGGAGAAGGCCGGCCGGCGGTTCTGGCCGATCTTTTCCGGCGTCATCGTCGTCGAGGCGCAGAAACGGCTCTATCAGGGCGTGCCGGTCGCGCAGCGCGCCTCTCGCCGTGTCTTCGTTCCGGTCTTCTCGCCGCAGGGGGCAACGCGGCTTGGCCGGCACGCGACCGAACGCGCGCCCCGCCAAGTGACGCGTTCGTGATCGCTGCCGCGCCTTGCATCGCGCAGCGATCATCACCCTATCTGAGGCGTGCCCGATCTAAGCATGCTCGCTTGGCGCGGTGTTCGTGACCGCCGCGGAAACCAGGAATATCCTTTATGGACAACCAGATCGACAAAAAGCCGGGCCCGCAAAAACCCACCGTCTCGGTCGAGGCAAGCAGCCTCGCCGACCAGGTGGCGACGATCAAGCTGGGGCTGAAATCCTCGCCGGTGCGCAGGCAACTTGCCTGGGTCTCGATCGGCATCGTCGCGGTCATCGTCGCCACCTCGATCGGACAGGTCCTGCTCAATCGCTGGAACCAGCCTTTCTACGATGCGCTGGCGCGGCGCGACATGGCCGACTTCCTGCACCAGCTTCTGGTCTTCGCGATGATCGCCGGCGGACTTCTGGTGCTCAATATCGGCCAGACCTGGCTCAACCAGATGATCCGCCTGCGGTTGCGCGAGGCGCTGACGCTCGACCTGATCGATCAGTGGATGCGCCCGGCGCGGGCGTTCCGGCTGGCCAATGCAGGCGCCATCGGCGTCAATCCCGACCAGCGCATGCAGCAGGATGCCGCCCACTTGTCGGACCTGTCGACGGACCTCGGCGTCGGCCTGCTGCAGTCCTTCATCCTGCTCGTCTCCTTCATCGGCGTGCTGTGGCAGCTGTCTTCGGGCTTCGTGTTCCACATCGGCGGCTATTCGCTGGCGATACCGGGCTACATGGTCTGGGCGGCGTTCCTCTATGCCGGCATCGCCTCCTGGCTGAGCTGGCTGGTCGGGCGTCCGCTGATCAGCCTCAACAGCGAGCGCTATACCCGCGAAGCGGAACTGCGCTCCTCCATGGTGCGGGTCAACGAGAATGTCGATGCGATCGCGCTCTACCATGGCGAGCCCGACGCCCAACGCCGGCTGGAGCTCGACCTCGGCACGGTGCTGGGCGCCATGCGGCGCATCTTCACCGCGCAGATCAACCTGTCCTGGGTGACCGACACCTATGGCTGGATAACGGTGGTGGCGCCCATCCTGGTGGCTTCGCCGGTCTATTTTTCCGGCGACATCTCGTTCGGCGGGCTGATGATGGCGGTCGGCGCTTTCAACCAGGTCCACTCGTCGCTCCGCTGGTTCATCAACAATATCGGCAGCATCGCCGACTGGCGCGCGACGCTGATGCGTGTGGCCGATTTCCGTATCGCGCTCACCGAAACCGATGCGCTGCACGACACGGAAAAACGCATCCAGTTCGTTGAAAACGCCAATGGCAGCCTGACCTTCGACAAGCTCGAAGTGGGTTCGCCGGAAGGCTGCACCAGGCTTGCCCAGACCGATGTCGAAATCCACGCCGGCGAGCGCGTCATGATCACCGGCGAGCCGGGCGCCGGCAAGACATTGTTCTTCCGCGCCATTGCCGGCCTGTGGCCATGGGGAAGCGGCCGGATCGGCCTGCCGGCCGGCGAGACGCCCATCTTCGTGCCCCGCGTGCCCTATTTCCCGGCCGGCACGTTGCGCGAGGTCCTCGACCATCCGAACGGCGAGGCCCCGGCGAGCGATGCCGAGATCGCGGCGGTGCTTGGCGAGGTCGGCCTCGATCGGCTGGCAACCGCCCTCGACCATCCCGGGCGGTGGGAACGTGAGCTCGGCGATGACGAACAGCGGGTGCTGGCTTTCGCCAGGCTCGCCTTGCGCAAGCCGAAATGGGTGATCATGGACGAAGCGCTCGATGCGTTCGACGGCCCGACGCTGCGACGGGTGCTGGCCATGCTGCAGAAGCGTCTGCCCGAAACAGCGATCATCAATATCGGGCGCGGTCAGCACAACACCCAGTTTTTTCCGCGCTCGCTGAACATCGTCAAGGATTCCGGCGCGCCGGCGCTGAAACCCGCGCGCGTCAGGGCCGGCGCGATCGAACCGCCACCCGCGGCGCCGCGCCGCAAGAAGGAATCCACTGAAGCTTAAAGCGCGTCGCGCTGAAACGGATTCAGGCGGCGCGCTTCAAGTCTTTGTTTTGATGCATGTGGTTGTCCCAGAACCGCTGCGCACTTCTGGGCGACATGCATTGGAAGGCGGTCAAACCGCCCGGGCGCCGTATTTGGCGCGGAACTCGTCGTAGCAGTCGCGCCGCCAGCGGCGGCCGACGACATAGCCGCGCAAGAGCTGTGGCAGCGAATAGCCGAGCGCCTTGGACGAGCGATTCGCGAGATAGCCGGAAAAGGCCTGCTGCAGCCGGCCCTTCAACGTGTCGGCGATGATCTGGCGAGCGATCATATAGGGCGGGATATCGGGATAGCGGTCGGCGATGTAAGGGTGCTTGTCGATCAGGTTGGCATAGGCCGCGACATAGCCGTCGCGCCGGCCGGAGATCGAGTTCTCCGAATTGTACTTCTTCCAGTCTATGTCCTCGGACAGCAGGGCGCCGCTGCGGCGGGCGAAACGCAGCAGAAGCTCGCGATCCTGCATGCGCGTGATGTCGCTGTCGTAGCCGCCGATCGCGAGCAGCGATTCGTGCCTCGCGGTGATCGCCGAGCCGGCGATGAAGATAGTCTGCGAGACCAGAGCGCGCTGCAGCGTGCTTTTGTCCAGAAAGGCCGCGCGGTTGATGCATTTGGTGCTGCGGCTGCCCTTGAGCGAGACGAACGAACTGATGAGGACTTCGAGCGAAGGGTTCTGGTCGAAGCGCGCCAGCGTCCGCTCCAGCCGGTCGGGCAGATAGACGTCGTCCGAATCGAGGAAGGTCACCACCGGCGCCCGCGCGCGCTCGATGCCCGCATTGCGCGCGGCGTTGGCGCCGCGCCATTTGGCGCCGACATAGATCAGCCTCGGGTCGCGGATTTCGGCGAGCGCGGCGGCCGTCCCGTCGGTCGAACCGTCGTCGACGACAATATGCTCGAATCGGGTAAGTGTCTGCGCCAGGACGCTTTCCACCGCGCGCACGACCTGGCTGCGCCGATTGTGGGTCGGCGTGATCACTGAGATCAGCGGAACATCCTGGCTCGACATCGGGCTGCCACCACCGGTCGAATCTAGCATTTGTCGGATGGGTCTGATGGCTATCTTCGTGTCCACCTTTGATTTGCGGCCGACGCTACAAAAAAGCCACCTTTGTGTCACGCCAGGCCAGCCGAGAAATGCCGAAACTGGCGGCTTTTCCGCAACATTGCGGTTTGATGGCAACACAATTGGCTCTCCGTCGACTTGACGGTCCGTCAGCAAGGGGCGGGGAACGGCTTGTCCCGATGACGTCCAAGGTAATCGACCGAACTACCTGGTTCCCGCATGGTGATCTCCGCGAGGCCGGCCGATCGGCTTCGATCCATCAAGGAGCAGACCATGACCGCTTACGCAGCTGCCCATATGCGCCAAGTCACGCCGGGTCCCTGGATCGTCGAGTATCTTGAGAAGATAGATGCCACGCTGGCGCCGTTCGGCGGGCGTTTCATCGTCCATGGCGGCGATGTCGAGGTTGTCGAGAACAGCTGGCCCGGGCACCTGATCGTCATCGAGTTCCCGGACAGGCAGCATGCGCGGGACTGGTACAATTCACCGGCCTATCAGGCGATCCTTTCGCTGCGCACCGGGAATTCGTTGTCCGACGTGATCTTCGTCGACGGCGTCGAGCATCCGCACAAGGCTACGGATGTACTTGGCTAACAGAGACGACGCGTCGTTCCCGGAGTTACGCTAACTGTGCACGACATAGTCGGGCACGAGTTCAGGCTCGTCGCGAACGAGCCCTGACGCCAGGCTGAAATGACCGAAAAACGCCAAAGTATAGAACGTCAGGCCGACGATCACGGCGAAGGGAATTTGCCAGACCGGCATGCCGGTCTGCGGCGCCAGATTCACCATGCGCCGCAGCGTGCGCCACGACATCGTTCCCCAACGCGTGAATGATTTGACGATACGCTGAACCCTGCCAGGCGCGTGAAGCTCGACGAACTTCCGATCGGCGTCCCTGCCGGTCACCAGCGCGCGCCAAAAGAAGAACCGCCAGCCCCGCGGCGAATAGTGGTAGGCGCGGGCATCGGTGTTGACGATTTTGTGCCCCTCGCGCCAAAGCTCGTGCATCGTCAGCGTGCAGGAAACCTTGAAGCCGTTGTGTCGCGGAAATGGATGGCTGGCGATCCATGTCCGCCGGAAGGCGATGTTGTTGGCGTTCAGCGCGCGTTTGGCGGCAAACTTCTTATCCCCTTCGGCCAGAGGGAAGAACCAGAGCAGGGCAAAGGTCCGCGAGAAGAAGTCGTCGTGCAAAAGATAGGTGTAGCCGTTCACGCAGACGGTTTCCGGCCGTTTGAAGGGTGTCAACAAGCCTGAAAGCCAACCTGGTTCGGCAACCGAATCCGAGTCGACGAAAACCACGATGTCGGCTTCGGTCAAAAGGACACCATTGTTCTTGAGATCGTAGTAGCGGCCACCCGCACAGGCCGCGAAGACCAGATCGGCGACCTGGCCCAAGCGAGGCGCTTCGGCCTCGAAGCTGCCGCGCAGCACATCGCCGTCGGATGGTTGTCCGGTATGCGATATGATGACCGTGGGTCTGGCCAAGCCTGCTTCGGAAACCGAGGCAATCTCGCGCGCGAGAGCGTTCAACCCGACGCTGACTTCGTCCCAGTCGATGAAGTTCGCATTCTCCATCTCGAGGACGACCGAATAGGTTCGCCGTTCCGCCATCTTGTTCCACCCCACCCGGCGCGAGGCTTATCAAAAAGTCCGGAGCGGGGCCAGCCTCAGCGCTTCAGCAAAAACACCGCCTGCTGGCCGAAGAAGTTCCAGAACCACCAGGGCATCGACAGGCCGATCTTCTGGCCGTTGGCGTCGAGCGCGGTTGCCTTCTCGACGGTCGCGCCAAGCTCGTCGCACAGGTTGACGAAGTCGCGGATGGTGCAGAAGTGGATGTTGGGCGTGTCGTACCAGGAATAGGGCAGGTCCTTGGTGACCGGCATCCTGCCCTTGATCAGCAGCGAGAAGCGCACGCGCCAATGGCCGAAATTGGGGAAGGAGACGATGGCGCGGTTGCCGATCCGAAGCAGCTCGTCGAGCACGACCTTCGGGTTGCGCGTCGCCTGCAGCGTCTGCGAGAGCACGACGAAGTCGAAGCCCTTGTCGGCGTAGAATTTCAGATCCGTGTCGGCGTCGCCCTGGATGACCGAGAGCCCGCGCGCCACGCATTCGTTGACGCCGCGCTGCGACAGTTCCAACCCGCGGCCGTCGACCTGCTTGGTTTCCTGCAACAGTTCCAGGAGCAGGCCGTCGCCGGAGCCGACATCGAGCACGCGCGAATTGGCCGGAATAAGATCGGCGACGACCTCCAGGTCGACACGCTGGGCGCGATTGACGCTCATGGCCTCGCCTCCTGCATGGCGCATGATCCCGGTCCGAAAGGTCTGCGGCTCTTCGGGGTCATACGCTGAGCCCCCTCGCACGGGCAGCGGAGGCGATGAAGCCGTTGATGGCCGCGAACAGCTCCGGCTCGTCGAGCAGGAAGGCGTCATGGCCGCGGTCGGTCTCGATCTCGACGAAGGAGACCGAAGCGCCCGCCGCGTTCAAGGCATGCACGATCGAGCGGCTCTCCTCGGTCGGGAACAGCCAGTCGCTGGTGAAGGAGACCAGGCAAAAGCGCGTCTTGGTGCCGGCGAAGGCATCGGCGAGGCGGCCGCCGTGATCGGCGGCAAGGTCGAAATAGTCCATCGCGCGGGTCAGATAGAGGTAGGAATTGGCGTCGAAGCGGTCGACGAAGGTCATGCCCTGGTGGCGCAGATAGCTCTCGATCTGGAAATCGGCGTCGAAGCCGAAGGTCAACGCCTCCCGGTCCTGCAGATTGCGGCCGAACTTGCGGTGGAGCGCTGCTTCCGAAAGATAGGTGATGTGGGCGGCCATACGCGCGACGGCCAGCCCCTTTTCCGGGCGCTTGCCGAAATCGAGATATTTGCCGCCATGCCAGTCCGGATCGGCCATGACGGCCTGCCGGCCGACCTCGTGGAAGGCGATGTTCTGCGAGGAATGGCGGGCGCCGGTGGCGATCGGCAGGGCGCAGAACACGCGCTCCGGATAGCTTGCGGCCCATTCCAGCACCTGCATGCCGCCCATCGAGCCGCCAAGCACGCAAAACAGCTTTTCGATGCCGAAATGGTCGATGAGCATCGCCTGCGCGCGCACCATGTCGCGGATGGTGATGATCGGCAGGTCGAGCCCATAAGGCTTGCCGGTCGCCGGATTGGTCGAGGCCGGGCCGGTCGAGCCGAGGCAGCCGCCGACGACGTTGGAGCAGATGACGAAGAAGCGGTTGGTGTCGATGATCTTGCCGGGGCCGATCAGCACCTCCCACCAGCCCGGCTTGCCGGTCACCGGATTGGTGTTGGCGACGTGCTGGTCGCCGGTCAGCGCGTGGCAGACGAGGATGGCGTTGGAGCGCGCATCGTTGAGCGTGCCGTATGTCTGGTAGGCGATCTGGAAAGGCGAGAGCAGGGTGCCGGCGTCGAGCTTCAGCGGCTTGTCGGGCCCGAACCGCAGCACCGGGCTCGACGGATGGTCGACCTCGTCTTTGGTTCTTGCAGCGCGCTGAGCGGCCATGTCCGTCCTCGATCCTGTGCCGCAGCGGTTTCATCCCGATGCGGTGTCCGGCCGGCCGCGGACAACAAAAAACCGGCATTGCCGTCGCAAAGCCGGTTACAGGTTGCAAACGGCCCTTTAGCGAGTTGTTTAACGTGGCTGCAAGCCGACCGGCCAAATCACCACGGAAGTCTGGCAGTCCTTCTAGGACCAGCGCCGCGCTTCGTCAACGGGTAGCGCGCGGCGCTCCAATCAGTTCAACGCACCTTGTCGCAGGTTCTTGCCGGAAGGCCGTGCGACGCCTTCGCGGAACCTGCTCAGCGCTTCGATGCGACACCCAGTTCACTGCGCCGCCAGGCCGAAGGCGAAATGCCAACCGATCGCTTGAATTCGCGGCCGAAATGATAGACGTCGCAAAAGCCGCATGTCTCGGCGATCTCGGCGATCGGCTGGTCGTCCTGCACCAGCAGTGACTGCGCGTGCATCAACCGCTCGCGCATCAGCCACTGATGCGGGCTGGTGCGAAGATGGCGCTGAAACATCCGCCGGGTCTGCGACGGCCCGAGCCCGGTGACGGCCGACAGGGCCGACGCGTTCCATGCAAAACCGAGCGCCCCGCGCATCGCTTCGATACCGGAGGCGAGCGGTTTCGGCAGGTCGTCGCTATCCGGTCCCGCCAACGCGCGATCGATCAGGAGCAGGAATTCGGCAACCAGTTGCGAAAGGCGCAGGTCGAGGCTGGCGTCGCGGCGGCGCAGCGCGGCAAACAGGCGCTCGAACCAAGGGACCGGATTTGCTCCCTCGGCGAAGATGGCGCGCGGCGCGCCGTCTCCGAACAGCTTGCGCCGCAGGATGGCGGGCTCCGGCCCGTCCAGCCTGAACCAAAGGACCGTCCAGGGATCCCGGGGATCGGCGGAATGGACGTGCGGCGCCTCGTTCGCCATCCAGACCAGTTGGCCAGGCCCGACGTCGATCCTTTGCCCAAGCGTTTCGACATAGCCGGCGCCGGCCAGGCAGTAGAGGATGTCCTGTCCGGGATAGACGGCGCGTTCTATCCGATAATCGGGTCCGGCGGCGACCTTTCCGGCGCGCAGCACGCTGAACGCGGCGCGGGTCCAGGACGGAGCCGGCACATAGTGGAAACTCTCGATGACGGACGTTCTTTTTTTCATGCGCGTTTTATACAAAAAATGCGTTCCCTTTGTCCATTTTGTTCCCTGGCGGATGGACTAATTTCTCCTAACGAGCCTGGGAATGCCGGCCGGAAACGGATCGGGACCGGGCCTTCAAAGAGGTTCAGGGGCGCCCGCGCCGCATCGCGGGACGCTTTGGGGTTCCAGGGAGGATACTGATGCTCGCGATGACCAGACATGAAGCGGAGCTCTACGCGCGCGACGGCTACATCATCCGCCGTGGCCTGCTGGGCGCCGGCGAAGTCGCCAACTTCCGCGACCACGCCCGCAAGCAGCTCGAAGAGGAGCAGAGCAAGGGCGGCGTGATGTCCAAGGGCGACAGGGAAGGCAAGACCACGCTCTTGAAGATGTGGACCAAGGCCGAGGACGACAAATACGGCCTGCTGGCGCGCGACGAGCGGATGGTCGATCTGGCCGAGGATGCCGTCGGCAAGCCGATCTACCTCTACAGCCACAAGATGACCATGAAGCAGCCTAACGAAGGCGGCGCATGGGAATGGCACCAGGACTTCGGCTACTGGTACAATTACGGCTGCCTGGCGCCGGAAATGATGAGCATCTACGTCGCGCTCGACAAGGCGACGCGTGAAAACGGCTGCCTTCAGGTGCTCAAGGGCACGCACAAGCTCGGCCGCCTCAACCACATCCGCGAGAACGACCAGACCAATGTCGAGCAGGAGCACCTGGAAGCTGCCCTGAAGCGCTTCGAGCACGTCTATGTCGAGATGGAGGCGGGCGACGCCCTGGTCTTCGACGGCAACCTGCTGCACCGCTCGGACGCCAACCGCTCCGACACGTATCGCTGGGGCTATATCTGCTCCTACAACGCGGTCGAGAACGCGCCCTTCAAGAAGGTACGCGAATACGGCAACTACGAACAATTGCGCAAGGTGCCCGCCGGGTCTTTCCAGCAGGCCTCCTGAGCGAGCACGACCGGGTACGAGCCCGGCTCCGAGGACATCGACCCGGGCTTGGGCCCAGGCCACGGATCGATGGGAAGATGAAGAACAGCGACGGACGGCTGCAGCCGTTGCGCCGCCGTCGAGGGAGGAATGGGATGGCCGATACGGTCAGGAGCGGCGCGCGCGCGGCAGCCGCAGGCCGGTTTGAATTGTCGCGACTCTTGCGGGTCCGTGAGGCTGGCGTGTTCATCGCGCTGGTCGTGATCTGCTTGTTCCTGACCTTCGCGACCGACGGCTTCCTCACCTCGCTGAACCTCTTGAACATCGGCCGCCAGGTCTCGCTGCTCGGGATCATGGCGGTCGGCATGACGTTCGTGCTGATCTCCGGCGAGGTGGATCTCTCCGTCGGATCGACCTACGCTTTTTCCGGGCTTGCCACCGGCATGCTGATCGTCGCTGGCTGGGGGTTGTTGCCGGCACTCGCGGTCGGCCTCTTCGCCGGCGTCGTCATCGGCATCATCAACGGTATCCTGTCGACCTACGGCCGCCTGCCCTCGCTCATCGCCACGCTCGGCATGCTCAGCATCGTCCGCGGCGCCGCGCTCATCCTGACCAACGGCCAGCCCGTCACCGTCAACGCGCGCAACGGCGCGCTTCCCGACGTTCTCGAGACCTTCAGCTTCATGGGGCAGGGCTATCTGTTCAGCATCATTCCGATGCAGCTCGTGTTCTTCGCCATCATCGCCGTACTGGCTTGGCTGGTGCTTTCCTACTCGAACTTCGGTTTCAGGGTGTATGCCGTGGGCGGCAGCGCCAAGGCGGCGCGCGTGTCGGGCATTTCCGTCAACACCGTGAAGATCTGGGCCTTCGTGCTGATGGGGTTGCTCGCCGCCTTCGCGGGTATCCTCAGCCTCGCCTTCCTGCCGAGCGGACAGGCCGGCCGCACCGGCCTCGGGCTGGAGCTCGACGTCATTGCCGCGACCATTGTCGGCGGCGCCTCGCTGTCGGGCGGCGAAGGCACCATCCTTGGAACCATACTCGGCGTGCTGATCATCGGCGTGATGCGCAACGGCCTTGTGCTGATGGGCGTGTCGCCCTTCGTGCAGGAGCTGATGATCGGCCTCGTCATCATCATCGCCGTCGGCATCGACAAATGGACGACGCGCCGCGCGGTGTGAGGGGCAATCAAGCCAAACAAAAAGGGAGGACTATCCATGAAAATCAGACACGTCATTCTCGCGGCGGCGCTCAGCCTGCTGCCGGCGCTCGCGCATGCCGAGGCCAAGCTCGCCGATTTCTCGCTCGCCGAGCGCATCAAGGCCAAGATCGCCGCCGGCCAGCCGCTCGACATCTACGTCTCCTACCATGACGTCTCGAACGAGTTCGCGCCGTTCATGAAGGCCGGCGTCCAGCGCGCAGCCACCTCGGACAAGGTCAACGCGCAGTTCATCGGCCCGGTCGGCGCCGACGCCGATGGCCAGATCAGTGAGATCGAGACGCTGATGGGCAAGATGGACGGCCTGGCGATTTCGTCGGTGTCGACCGACGCGCTGGCGCCGCTGATCGACAAGGTGATCGCCGCCGGTATCCCGGTCGTCACCTTCAACACCGACAATCCCGAAAGCAAGCGCCTGGCTTTCGCCGGCCAGGACCTCGTGCAGTCGGGCCGCGAGGCCGGCAAGCTGATGGCCAAGGTCCTCGGCGGCAAGGGCAAGGTGATGATCACCACCATCGACGCCGCCGCCCAGTGGTCGCTCGACCGTGAGAAAGGCGCGCGCGAGGCGCTGAAGGCCGAGCCCGGCATCGAGGTGGTCAGCACGCTGAACACCGGCACCGATCCGCAGAAGATCTATTCGGCGATCGAGAACGCCATGCTGGCGAACCCGTCGATCTCCGGCGTCCTGTCGCTGGAATGCTGCTCCACTCCCGCCGCCGGTA
This sequence comes from Mesorhizobium sp. M2C.T.Ca.TU.002.02.1.1, assembly GCF_003997225.1. Taxonomy (NCBI): domain Bacteria; kingdom Pseudomonadati; phylum Pseudomonadota; class Alphaproteobacteria; order Hyphomicrobiales; family Phyllobacteriaceae; genus Mesorhizobium; species Mesorhizobium sp. M2C.T.Ca.TU.002.02.1.1. The sequence continues at coordinate 1,972 of NZ_RZTO01000033.1, read as the reverse complement.
CCTGGGTCGAGCGCAACAAGGCGGCCGACAAGGTGAAGGTGGTCGGCTTCGACCTGCTCGACCAGACCGTGCAGCTCGTGCAGAGCGGCGACGTGCAGGCCACGATCGACCAGGCTCCGGAAAAGCAGGGCTTCGCCGCGGTCGACCTCCTCGTCCAGTTCCTCAAGGGGCAGACGATCGAGAACCTCGACACCGGCGTCGGCGTCTACACCAAGGAGAACATCGCCGAGGTGGCCAAGAAGTAACAACGCCAGCGTGACGGACTGGCGGGCCACAGGTTCCGCCGGCCCGTCGAGCCAGCTCGATGACGGCCGCCCCATCCCTCGCAAACATCGTCGAGATCGCCGGAGTAACCAAGCGGTTCCCCGGCGTGCTCGCGCTTGACCGTATCTCCGTCGGCTTCCGGGCCGGCGAGGTTCACGCCGTAATCGGCGAGAACGGCGCCGGCAAGTCGACCCTGATGAACATCCTGGCCGGGGACCTGCGCCCCGACGGCGGCAAGCTGCTGGTCGACGGCCAGGAGGTGAAACTATCCTCTCCGCTCGACAGCCGCGCCCACGGCATCACCGTCGTCTATCAGGAGCTGGCGCTCTGCCCGACGATGAGCGTGGCCGAAAACATCATGATGTCGGACATGGCGGCACGCTCGGCCGTTTCGCTGCTGCCGCGCGACATGATGCGGCGCAAGGCGCGCGCAGCGCTCACCCGGCTCGGCATGGGCGGCCTCGACCCCGACACCAAGGTCGGCCGCCTGTCGGTCGCCGAGATGCAACTGGTCGAGATCGCCGGCGCCATCCGCCAGAACGCCCGCGTGCTCGTGCTGGACGAGCCGAACTCGGCGCTTTCCAAACGCGAAAGCGAAAGGCTGTTCGAGGTCGTCAGGCAGCTTCGCGCCGAGGGCGTGACCGTCATCTACGTGTCGCACCATCTGCGCGAGGTGCTGGATATCGCCGACCGCGTCACGGTGATGCGCGACGGCCGCACGATCGTGACGATGGACAATGAGGGCCTGTCCGAGGACCAGCTCATCCGGGCCATGGTCGGCCGCGACCTTGGTGCCGCCCTGCAATGGTCGCTTCAGGCCGAGCCCAGGCCTGAAGGCGACGACGCCGTGCTGAAGGTCGAGAACCTCGAGGCGGCGGGGCTGGAGGATGTTTCCTTCAGCGTGCGCGCCGGCGAGATTCTCGGCATCGGCGGGCTTCCCGATTCCGGCAAGGACGCGCTTGGCGACGCGCTTTTCGGGCTCTGCGCCCGGCGTGGCAAGGTCACGATCGACGGCAAGGACTTGCGCGGCGCCGATCCGCTCGCCGCGATCCGCCTCGGCATGTCCTTCGTTCCGGCCGACCGGCGCGGTTCCGGCGGCCTTCTGCGGATGAGCGTGGCCGACAATGTCGTCTCCGCCTCGCTGCCGCGCTTTTCGCTGGCCGGCTTCGTGCGGCGCGGCGCCGTGAAACGCGAGGCCCGCGCCCAGGTCGCGCGGCTCGACGCGCGGATTTCACATCTCGGCCAGAAGCTGGGAACGCTTTCGGGCGGCAACCAGCAGAAGATCATCCTCGGCCGCAGCCTCGTCACCAATCCACGCGTGCTGGTGCTGCACGAGCCGACGCGCGGCATCGATGTCGGCGCCAAGGCGGAGATCTACTCGATCCTGCGCGGCATCGCCGGCGAAGGCATGGCGATCGTCATGATCTCCTCGGAGATACCGGAGTTGATCATGAATGCAGAACGCGTGCTTGTGCTGCGCGACGGCCGCGTGTCGGGCGACCTCACCGGCCAGGCCATCAACGAGACGGCGATCCTCGCGCGCGCCATGACATCCTGAAACGGGAATGCGGATGACCAAGCCAAAGATAACCATCGTCGGCAGCTTCGCGGTGGGGCTCACCATGCGGGCGCCCAAGCTGCCCATTTTCGGCGAAACCATGCTCGGCACCGATTTCGACATGGGTCCGGGCGGCAAGGGGTCCAACCA
>NZ_RZTO01000339.1:0-6106 GCF_003997225.1 Mesorhizobium sp. M2C.T.Ca.TU.002.02.1.1 | reverse complement strand
CGTAAGGGCCTCTCCGTTCGTCATCCACGGGCGGAGCGGGAGCGAAGCGGACGCGGAGACCCGAGAATCCATTCCGTGACGTCGACGCTCCGCGACGATGCAGAATTCTGCACCGCTGCATTCTACGAGGCAGGGAACGGAATGGATCCTCGGGTCAAGCCCGAGGATGACGAAGTTAGGGCTACCCCCGCTCGGCCTGCAGCCGGTTGTAGTCATGCAGCGTGCGGCTGAGCCTGCGGCGCAGGACGTTCGAGATGTTGTCGAAGATGAAGACGACGAGCAGCGTCAAAAGCACCATGTAGAAGACGTTTGCCCAGTTCGAGTTGGTGCGCATCGCTTCCCATAGTTTCAACCCGATACCGCCGGCGCCGACGGCGCCGATGATGGTGGCGCCGCGGGTGTTGGATTCCCACTGGTAGAGCGTCTGGCTGATGAAGACCGGCACGACTTCCGGCAGCACGCCGTAGCGCTGCACCAAAATGCCGTTGGCACCGGTCGACAGCACGCCTTCGCGCGGCTTGTCGTCGATATTCTCCAGCGCCTCGGAATAGGTCTTGCCGAGCGTGCCGATCTCGGTGAAGAAGATCGCGGCGCTGCCGGCCAGCGGTCCGGGGCCGAAGGCGCGGGTGAAGAACAGCGCCCAGATCAGCATGTCGACCGAGCGCATGAAATCGAAGAAGCGTTTCAAGACTTGGCTGAGCACGCCGCTGGGCGTGATGTTGCGGGCGGCGAAGAAGGCGAGCGGGAAGGCGACGATGCCGCCGAGCAGTGTGCCCAGGAACGCCATGACGATGGTCTGCAGGAGCTTCGTCCAGACATCGCCATGCTGCCACTGCGCGTTGTTCCAGATGTTGTCGGCGGCCAAGGCGAGGTTCGACGTGCCGGGCTGAAGGTCCGGTCCGGAGACGATCAGCGAAATCACCTCGCCGGCCGGTTTTCCGAAGAAGGCCGAGCGCGTGTCGAAGACGAAGTTGGCCCAGCCGAGGAAGCGCTTGCGCACCTTGACGCGGTCGACGGTGACGCGCACCTCGCCGACAAAGCCCATCTTCGCGACGATTTCGTCGTCATGGACGGTGACCCAGTCGGGCACCGGACCGTTAACCACCGGCTTGCCGCTGGTCAGCGAAATCGGCACGGTTACGCCATTGGCCTTGATCGTCGCCATGGTCTTGTCGAAGGTGACGGATTTGGCGTTGCCGTCGATCTGTACGGTGAAGGTGCCGTCGGGGTTCTTGATCACCCAGTCGGGATTGGGGTTCTCGCCGAGCGCCGAGAAGCGCGGATATTTCGGCGTGATCTCAGGCTGGTCGAGCCGGAATTCCGGCTGTAGATCGTAGCTGATCCATTGCGACAGGAAGAGCGGCAGGCGCTCCCAGTGCGACTCGCGCAGCACCTGCGGCAGGCTGAAGAACCATAAGGCATAGGCGAGATAGAGCACCGTCCCCGCGATCAGCAACAGCGGCCAGAAGCGCTTGTAGGCCGGCCGCTGGAAGATCTGCGGGTGGCGGTCTTCAATAGCCTTGACTTGATCGGCGGTCATCGCAGGCATGTCAGGCGCTCATCAGAAAGGCCTGCTCGCCGACGAGCTTGCGGCGCAGCCAGGCGGAGAACTGGTCGACGAGGAAGATGGTGGTGAAGAGCAGGAGCACCAGCGCCAGCGTCTTGGCGCCGAAGCCGCGTGAGATGGCAAGCTTCAGCTCTTCGCCGATGCCGCCGCCGCCGACCGCGCCCATGATGGTCGAGATGCGTACGTTGATCTCGATCCGAAGCAATGTGTAGGACATGAAGTTGGGCAGCACTTGCGGCAGGTCGGCGAAGCGCACGCGCTCGAACCAGTTGGCGCCGACGGCGCGCAGGCCCTCTTCCGGGCGCATGTCGATGTTCTCGTTGATCTCGTAGAACAGCTTGCCCAAAGCCCCGATCGAATGCAGGCCGATAGCGATGATGGCGGCGACAGGGCCGATCGAGACGATGGCCGCGAACAGGCCGGCAATGACGATCTCGGGGAAGGCGCGCAGCAGTTCCATGAAGCGCTTGACGACGAGCCGCAGGATCGGGCTCGGCGTCAGGTTGCGCGCGGCGATGAAGGAGAAGGGAACAGCGAAGACGAAGCCGATGAAAGTCGAGACCAGCGCCACGTTCACCGTGGTCAGCATCAGCTCGAAATATTCGGGGATGTAGAAGCCGCCCCAGACATAGACGCGGCCGAGCGGGAAGTTGAATTCCTGCGTGCCCTTGTCGTTGGGCGAGGCGATGTCGAACAGCGCCCGCCAGACGTCGTTCCAGTCCTTCGGGACCAGCCAGCTGAGGAAGTCGAGGATATGCGGTAGCCGGTCGAAGAAGTGACCGGCATTGGCTTCGTCGGCGAACCACATGGTCGCGAACATGGCGACAAGCAGCAGGCCGACACCAAGCGCGGTGTAGAAGCGGCGCAGCGAGGTCTGGCGCCGCCAGGCTTCGGCCTGCTGGCGGGTGGCGTCGGAATGAAGGGTCGCTGATGTCATGATCTGGACATGCAAAAAGGGCGGCGTTTCGAACGCCGCCCTTTTTCCCGATGCCTTTAGCCGCCGATGGCGGCTTTGCGGGCTTCGACGATGACGTTGTAGAAGTCAGGCTTCACCGGGACATAGCCGGTGAAATCGCCGCCCTCGACGCCTTCGAAGCAGGCCTTGTCCTTGGCGGGCAGCGCGGTGAAGAAGGCGGTGAGCTTGGCGGTCATGTCGTCGCCCAGCGCGGTGCGGACAACCAGCGGACCGTTGGGGATCAGGCCCGAGCGCCACACTTCGACGAAGTCGTTCGGGTCGACGGCGCCCTTGGCGACTTCCTTGTGGAAGGTGCCCGAGGTGTAGCCGTTCTTGAAGTCGCCGATGCCCGAGGAGTCGTCCACCGCCACGTCGACCTTGCCGTCGCGCACGGCCAGCACGTTGTTCTCGTGGCCGCCGTTGAACTGGGTCGAAGCAAAATAGGTGTCGTTCGCGACGCCGGTGTCCTTCGGAATCTGCGTCAGCGGGATCAGGTAGCCCGAGGTCGAGTCCGGATCGGCATAGCCGAGCTTCTTGCCTTTGGCCGACTTGATGTCGGTGATGCCGGAGGTCTTCAGCGCCAGGCCGATCGAATAGTAGCCGGTCGAGCCGTCGGTCTGCTTGGTGGTGAGGATCGGGGTGACGGCGTTCGGGTCCTTGAGGTAGACGCTGGCATAGCCGGACGCGCCGAGCTCTGCGAAGTCGAGTGTGCCGCCGAGCAGGCCCTGGATGACGCCGTCATAATCGGCGGCCGGGAACAGCGACACCTTCTCGAAGCCGAATTCGGCCTTCAGGTGATCGGCGAGGCACTGGTAGTTGCGCAGGCGGTCGGTCTCGTTCTCGCCGCCGAGGATGCCGACGCGGAATTCCTTGATGTCGGCTGCGTGCGCGGCGCTTGTCGCCATGGCGAGCAGCGAAACCGCCCCAAAAACCATCTTCCTGAACATTTCGATCTCTCTCCTGTTGTTCCGGCTGCGCGCCGGCGGCGTTTTGATTTTTCAAGTCTTGCCGTTGACGCTGGCGGGCGATCCGGGTTGCTCGGCTGAAATCCACGGTTTGCCCAGACCGCTGCGGCCGGGGCGGCGGCGTCAGTAGCCTGGGAAGGCTGGTTCGAGCGGTCCGGCGGATGCGGTGATCTTCGGCTTGACGGTCACGCTGGTCGACGTGATCGCCTCGGAGATCTCGGCGCCGCTGGCATCGGCGCCATAGACGGTGCGCACGGCGTCGCGGTCGAGGTCTTGGGGGGCGCCGTCGAAGACGACCTTGCCGGCGGCCATGCCGATGATGCGGTTGCAATAGGCGCGCGCGGTGTCCAGCGTGTGCAGGTTGGTGACGACGGTGATGCCTTCGCGCAAATTGATGTCGCGCAGCGAGTCCATCACCACCTTGGCGTTGAGCGGGTCGAGCGAGGCGATCGGCTCGTCGGCCAGAAGCACCTTCGGCTGCTGCATCATGGCGCGGGCGATCGCGACACGCTGCTGCTGGCCGCCGGACAGCGTGCCGGCCGGCTGCAGCGCGGTGCGGGCGATGTCTAGGCGCTCGAGCGCGGCCACCGCCTCGGCGCATTCGGTGCGCGTGAACATGCCGAGCAGATTGGAAACCGTGGAGCGATGATTGAGGCGGCCGAGCAGGACGTTGGTCAAGACGTCGAGACGCGGCACAAGGTTGAACTGCTGGAAGATCATGGCGCAGTCGCGCTGCCAGCGGCGCAGCGGCGAGCCCTGCAGGCTGGAGACCTCGGCGCCGTCAAAAAAGATCGACCCCTGGCTGGGATCGATGAGACGGTTGATCATGCGCAGCAATGTCGACTTGCCGGCGCCGGAACGGCCGATGATGCCGACCATCTGACCGCGCGGGATCGAGATGTTGATGTCGCTGACAGCGGTGTTCTTGCCAAATCGTCGGGTTACGCCGCGGATTTCCAGCGTGGCCGATGATGCCGACATACCAAAGCTCCAGTCCGTTGCGGTTTTGCAGGTCTGTTAACCTTCGCTAGCGCAGGCGGATGAAGCTGGGGTGTCGGATTGATGTCAGTTTTGTTACGAGTCACAGGCTTGCGGAGTTAGCCGAGCACGAGCAATTCCTCGAAATGCTTCATGTCCTTGAAACTGCAGAAGGCCGGGGGCCTGAGCTCGATCACCGGAGCCTCGCGGTCGAGGAAGGACAGGCAGTCATCGAACAGGTCCTGCCATGCCGCGGCCCGCCCGTCGGCGAGACGGCGGATCTGGTAGGCGAAGGTGATGTGGAAGACATAGGTGTCGTGGTCCGGATGGCGGTAGCCGAACGGCACTGAAAGGGCGTCGCGCCAGGCCTTCAGGATCTGCCGGTCGTCCTCGGTGGCGCCGGCGACGGTGAGGCCGGTCGGCACGACTTCGACAGTCTTGACCTTGAAGGGGCCGTGGCCTTCGAAGCCTTGCAGACGATCGAGATAGAGGCGGGTCATGTCGTCGATACCGGTGTCGAGCGGCACGTCCGAAGGCCAGTAGGGAAGGCGGCGCCGGTATTCGATGATGCCCTGGAACAGCGTCATATGCAGGCTGGAGATCGGGGTGAAGGCGAGGCGATCGGCATCCGGCATGGCCAGCATGCGCTCGCGCACCTCGACAATGGCAGCTTGCGAAGGCGAGCTTTCGACCAGATGGCAGACGACGGTGTTGCCGGGTTCGAGGAGGAAGTTGCCGGCTGTGTCGTAACGGGTGCCGAGATGGGTGGGCGGCGTCGGATTGGTGCCTTCGAAAAATCCGGCGAGCGAGGGTCTGACGGTGTCGAGCATGGCGATCTCCTTAGGGAAACGCCTCCTGTCCGAGTCATGTGTCAAGGGTGTGAATGGCGAATGGCGAGAAAGGAGGGGCTTGGTTGCCATTCACTATTGACCATTCACCATTCACTGAACTCAGCCGCCGTATTTTTCCAGGAACGCCTCGGCTTCCAGCTCGCGGAAATCGTCGAGCGCGGCGCGAAGCCTTGCGTGGTCCCAATCCCACCATGCAAGCGCCTGGTAGCGTTCGGCGGTGCGGCGGTCGAAACGCTCGCGGATAGGTTTTGCCGGCACGCCGCCGACGATGGTGTACGGCGCGACGTCCTTTGACACCACGGCGCCCGCGCCGACGGCCGCGCCATCGCCGACGGTCACACCGGGCAGGATGGTCGAGCCATGGCCGAGCCAGGTGTCGTGGCCGATGGTGACGCGCCTGGCGCGACGCTCAGCGAAAAACGCGCTTTCATGCTCGGCGTCGTCCCAATAGTCGGACGCGCGGTAGGTGAAGTGATGCAGCGTCGGCCGCCAGGTCGGGTGGTTGGTGGCGTTGAGGCGAACGCTGGCCGCGATGTTGGAGAACTTGCCGACGGTCGCGCACCAGACGGCGCAGTCCTGCATCATGTAGGAATAGTCGCCGAGCTCGCATTCGGCGACGCGGCTGCGCTCGGCGATCTCGGTCCAGCGGCCGAGCGTCGAGTTTTCGACCTGCGCCGTCGGGTGGACCAGCGGCGCCTCCGAAAGTTTCTTGCTCATGCAGCAATCTTCCCTGCGGCGAAGGCGGTGACGTCGATGACACCATCAGCCACCGCGTCGCGCACGTCGAGAT
>NZ_RZTO01000338.1:0-6107 GCF_003997225.1 Mesorhizobium sp. M2C.T.Ca.TU.002.02.1.1 | reverse complement strand
GGACATGCGCGCGAAGGCGGCATCGGCCCGCTCGATCGAACCTGCGATCGGCGAGGCGCTCAAGGCGCTCAAGCGGGCCGATGCCGCCTTCGCGCGCATGTCCGGCTCGGGCGCCACGTGTTTCGGCCTGTTCGAGACCGGCAATATCGCCAAGCGCGCGGCGATCGCGATCCGCGCCCGCCACCCCGACTGGTTCGTCGCGGCGACGCGCAGCATGGAGGTGAGCGATGGCGAAGCTTGACGAAAACCGGCCCTTCATCCCGGTGCGCATCGCGGTGCTGACGGTCTCCGATACGCGCAGCCTTGCCGACGACAAGTCCGGCCAGACGCTGGCCGACCGCATCGCGCAAGCCGGCCATACGCTTGCCGCGCGCGACATCGTCACTGACGACCGCGACAAGATCCGTGACAAGGTGCTCGGCTGGTCGAAGGACGAAAACATCGATGTCGTCATCACCACCGGCGGCACAGGCTTCACCGGCCGCGATGTGACACCGGAGGCGCTGGAGCCGATCTTCGAGAAACGCATGGACGGCTTTTCGGAAGTCTTCCACCGCATCTCCTACGACAAGATCGGCACCTCGACGATCCAGAGCCGGGCGACAGGCGGGGTCGTCAACGCCACCTTCGTCTTCGTGCTGCCTGGCTCGCCCGGCGCCTGCAAGGATGCCTGGGACGGCATTATCAAGGCGCAGCTCGACTACCGCCACATGCCCTGCAATTTCGTCGAGATCATGCCGCGGCTGGACGAGCATCTCCGGCGCGGCGGCAAGCCCGCCTCGTAACCGCAGGCAAAGGCGAGCGGCCGGCATCCGGTTCGCAGGCGAAATGGCGCTATGGCCTGCGAGCAGCCATTTCGAAGCCGGCACCGGCAAAGTACCTTGTGCCGCGAACAAGGAACCTTGCCATGACCGTTCACAGCGGCGGCTGCCATTGCGGCAACATCCGCCTCAGCTTCTCCACAGCGCTCGATCCGGCCGCGCTGGAAATCCGCGCCTGCCAATGCTCCTTCTGCACACGGCATGGCTCGCGCGCCGCCGCCGACCCGAACGGCAGGCTGGTGGTTTCGGTCGCGGACAGGGATCGCCTCCAGGTCTACCGCTTCGGCCTGCGCACCGCCGACTATCTCGTCTGCCGCGACTGCGGCGTCTATGTCGCGGCAATCGCCGGTCAGGGCGACGACGCCACGGCGGTCGTCATCGTCAACTCGCTCGACGATCGCGCGTCGTTCTCGCGCGAGCCGGTCGCCGTCTGGTTCGACACCGAGACGCGCGAGCAACGTCTGGCGAGGCGCCGCAGCGCCTGGATGCCGGTTGAGATCGAGGGGATCTGACTGGGCTGGGTTGCGCTTCTTCCTTCTCCCCTTGCGGGAGAAGGGAGAGCCGGCCTTACTTCGGGGGCGCCACCCAGATTTCGGCATTGAGCCTTCTGGTCGCCAGGCCGCGCGCCAGGGCTTCGGCGTTGCGCGCGCTCTTTGCCAGGGCCGACGCCTGGCGCTTGCTGATGACGAGGCCCTCGGCCAGCGCCCGGTTGCCCGAAAAGACGCGGGCCAGGAATGGCGCGCGATCGGCCCGGGCGCGTGAAAAGCGCGCCGGCATGGTCTGCTTCGCCGTGTGCGCCACGACCTCGTCGATCCAGCCTTCGGCGAGCCTGGCGCCGGGCTCCAGAAGAAGCAGCCAATCGCCCTTGGCCTGGCCGATGCCCACGGCGACCCCGCCGGCCACATAATGACAGCCGGCATGCTCGGCCACCCGATGCGTCTGGTCGGTCGAGCCTTGATCGCAGACGATCACGTCGCGCACGACGCCTTCGACCGCGCCGCCGACCAGCGAGGCGAGCGTGCGGGCAAGACCCTCTTCATCGTTCAAGGTTTCGATGAGAACGCTGAGCATATCAGCCGAATAGCGGAAAGTGCGGCGATGCGCCAGTTACACGCTCCAAGTGAAAAAGTTCTTGCTTTGTTCTCATGGGCAAAATAGGAATAGTTTCATGAACAGAGCGATTCGACAGCCTGCCGACAGTCCTTGGGAGAGGGCGAAAATGGAACAGATCGTACGCGCCGACATTGCTGCTTTCGGAGCAGGACGAGCCGAGATGGCAAATGCGATGATCGAGCAGAGCGGCATGCGCGTGCGGCCCGATCGCAATCGCGGCCGTTCGGCCGGCATCAACCCGTCCGGCCGGTTCGAGCCGGTCAGCCGGCATGTGTTCGACGACGGCTGGAACTCGCTGGAGGAACTGCCGCCGTTCAAGACGGAAGTGCAGGTCGAAAAGCCGCGCACGATCATCACGCGCAACGAGTCGCCCGACATTTCCTTCGACCGTTCGATCAACCCCTATCGCGGCTGCGAGCATGGCTGCGTCTATTGCTTCGCCCGGCCGACGCATGCCTTCATGGGCCTGTCGCCAGGGCTCGATTTCGAATCGAAGCTGTTCGCCAAGCCGGACGCGGCGCGCATGCTGGACCGGGAATTGTCGAAGCCGGGCTACCAGCCGCGCACGATCGCCATCGGCACCAACACCGATCCCTACCAGCCGATCGAGAAACAATACCGGATCATGCGCGAGATCCTGGAAGTGCTTGAGGCGCGCGGCCATCCGGTCGGCATCGTGACGAAGTCTGCGCTGGTGACGCGCGACATCGACATCCTGTCGCGCATGGCCGAGCGCGGCCTTGCAAAAGTGGCGCTGTCGGTGACGACGATGGACCGCATGCTGGCCCGCACCATGGAGCCGCGCGCATCGACGCCGACGAAGCGGCTGGAGGCGATCAGGCAGCTTTCGGATGCCGGCATTCCGGCGTCCGTGATGGTGGCGCCGATCATCCCGGGTCTCAATGATCCGGAGATGGAACGCATCCTCGATTCGGCCAGAGCCGCGGGCTCCAGGGAGGCCGGCTACGTCATCCTGCGCCTGCCGCTCGAAGTGGCGCCGATCTTCAAGGACTGGCTGTTGCGGCATTATCCGGACCGCTATCGCCATGTGATGTCGCTGATCCGTTCGATGCGCGACGGCAAGGATTACGATTCGGAATGGGGCAAGCGCATGAAGGGCGCCGGCCCCTATGCCTGGCAGATCGGCCGACGCTTCGAGATCGCCGCCAAGCGGCTGGGCCTCAATATCGAGCGACGGCAGCTTCGCACCGACCAATTCGTCGCAGGCTCCGGCGCCGGTGAGCAGCTGATGCTGCTTTGATATCTGCGCCGGCCCATGACGGCCGGTGCCAAGCACTTCCAGACACAGCGATTTTCCGTCTGGAATTGTCACTTGTTCGAAATTCCGTCCGGCCCTTGTCCCCCGGCCGTGAGACGGTGCCTTCCCGGTCCGACGCCCCATCCGACCCGGAAGGACTTGCGGAGAATCGGAGCCGATGCGAACCTCGCCGCACCATGGCTCGCGCGCGTTCCGATTCTCCGCTTCTCTTTGAAATGGTCGAGAAGCCCGACTTCTCGATCGAGACGAAGGCGATGGCCGACGGGCTGTGGCCGGTCGCCGGCATGGATGAGGCAGGCCGCGGTCCGCTCGCGGGTCCGGTGGTGGCCGCCGCGGTGGTGCTCAACCCCGCCAACATCCCGGAAGGCCTCGACGATTCCAAACGCCTCACCCATTTGCAGCGCGAGGCGCTGTTCCTCAAGATCCTCGGCTCGGCGCTCAGCGTATCGATGGCCTCGATCAGCGCCGAAGGCATCGACAACAGCAACATCCTGAAGGCAAGCCTCGAAGCGATGCGCCGAGCCGCCGCGGGCCTCTCGCTGCAACCGAAACTCGCCTTGGCCGACGGCCGCGACGTTCCGCCCGGCCTCGCCTGCGAAGGCCGCGCGCTGATCAAAGGCGACCAGCGCTCGCAGTCGATCGCCGCCGCCTCGATCGTCGCCAAGGTGATGCGCGACCGCATGATGTGCGGCTGCGGCGGACATCACGAGCATTACGGCTTCGAGGTGCATATGGGCTATGCGACGGTCCGGCACCGCACCGCGATCGAGATGCATGGGCCGGTGGCACGGCTGCATCGGGCGTCGTTCGCGCCTTTCCGGCTGGGTGGCGCCGAGGTGGCGGAAGAGGAAGAGAGCCTCGCCGGGCTGGAGTGATAGCCACCTCTCCCACTTTGTCTACGCTATGCACACATCTATTGTGACTGGCGTGACTGATCAGGCCTGAGGCTTGATTGCCACGTGGTTCCCCCAATCCGTCGCTGCTTCGCAGCGCCACCTTTCCCCCCTCCGGAGGGAAAGGAAGGGAGTTTTGCTGGACGCGCGTTGACGGCAAAAGGCGTGGCGCCTTTCCTCTACCCCGTCGATCGGGGGAGAGGTGGCCCGGCGAAGCCGAGACGGAGTGGGGGTCGACCAGCGCTGCATAGACAATGCATGCGCCAGGCTGCCATACACGCTATCGCCAATGACCAGCCGCTTGGAATGTGCATGCCGTAGCCCACTTTGTGGTTGAGATCAGCAGTTCAGGCGCCCCGCCTTTCCGACAACAAAAAAGCCGCCGGGTTGCCCAGGCGGCTTTTAATTTCGAAGCTTAGCTAGAATTCAGCTCAGTTCAGCTTGGCCTTCACGTCATTGAGCGCCGACTTGAACAGATCCGCACCGGCCTTGGCATCGACCTTGGCGGCGAGCAGCGCGCGGGCGGCTTCGACGGCGATGTCGACGGCCGAGGCGCGCACTTCGCTGACGGCCTCGCGCTCGGCCTGGCTGATCTTCTGCTCGGCAAGCGCGGTGCGCCGGGCGACATAGTCCTCGGTCTTCTTGGCCGCCTCGGAAGCGAGCAGCTCAGCCTCGCGCTTGGCGGCGGCGACGATGTCGGCGGCCTCCTTCTCGGCTTCCTTGCGCTTCTGCTGATACTGACCAAGCAATTGCTGGGCTTCTTCACGAAGCTTGCGCGCTTCCTCGAGCTCGGCGCTGATCTTGGCCGCGCGGGCGTCGAGCGATTTGGCGAGCATGCCCGGCACTTTCAGATAGATGACGGCGCCGAGGAAGATGAGCAGGGCGATTGTGGCCCAGAGCGTGGCGAGTGATGTGGCGTCCATGATCCCGCTCCTCACCGGCTCGCGGATTTGACCGCGGCCGCGATCTCGGACTTGTCGGCCTTGCCGCCGACAAGCGCCTCGACGATGGCCGATGTGGTGTCCTCGGCGATGGTGCCGACTTCCTTCATCGCCTTGGCCTTGATCGAGGCGATGCTCGCCTCGGCCTCGCCAAGCTTCTTCTCGAGCTCGGCCTCAAGCTTCTTGCGCGTGCCCTCGGCGTCCGCCTTGGCGGCGTCGCTTGCCTGCTGGCCGATCTTGTTGGCGTTGGCCTTGGCCTCCGCCAGTTCCTGCTCATAGGCGGCAACGGCGGCATCCGCCTCGCCCTTCAGCCTTGCGGCATGGTCGAGGTCCTGGGTGATGCGGTCGTTGCGGACATCGATGATGCCGCCGAGACGCGGCATCACAACGCGCTTCAGGAACAGGTAGAAGAGCCCGAAGGTGATGACCAGCCACAGGATCTGCGACGGGAAGGTCTTGGCATCGAACGGCGGGAACGCTTCATGCTCCGCGGCGGGCACGGCAGTGCCCGCATGCGTATCGCCCTCGGCCGCGGCCGGCGCTGTTTCTTGCGCGTAGGCAGATGTCACGAACATCTCATTCCCCTGTCCATGGAACGGGGCCGCACCATGCGGCCCCTTTCGTCAGCTCTCAATCTTACTTGAAGACCAGGAGCAGAGCGATCAGGAGCGAGAAGATGCCCAGAGCTTCGGTCACGGCGAAGCCGAAGATCAGCCGGCCGAACTGGCCATCAGCGGCCGACGGGTTGCGGAGCGCGCCCGAGAGGTAGCTGCCGAAGATGTTGCCGAGGCCGATGCCCGCGCCGCCCATGCCGATGCAGGCGATACCAGCGCCGATAGCAGCTGCTGCAGTTGCGTCCATTTCAAAACTCCTGTGGTTTGCTTGTTCGTTGCAGTTGGTACGTTGGGTATGCTGGCGCCGGGGCGCCGGTGAAAATCGATCAGTGGCTCGGGTGCAGCGCGTCGTTCAGATACATGCAGGTCAGCACCGCGAAGACATAGGCCTGCAGGAAGGCGACCAGCAGTTCGAGCGCGGAGAGCGCGACCGCCATGGCCAGCGG
>NZ_RZTO01000337.1:0-6108 GCF_003997225.1 Mesorhizobium sp. M2C.T.Ca.TU.002.02.1.1 | reverse complement strand
CACGGCGCCTATGAATTCCAGGCAAGCCTATCCAACGGCAGCCGGCCCGACTGCCTGGTGCGGATGCCGCACGGCGCGCCGATGCTGGCCATCGGCGACGATCGCCTCCATGCGCGATTGGCCGAAGGCGCCGCGCGTCTGCTTGTTGGAGAGGATCGCCTGCAACTGCACGACCTGGCCGGCGAGCGACTGGATATTGCCCTGCGCGGTATCGATCACCGCCAGCCGCTCCTGCAGCTTGGCCAGGCTCTCATGCGTCGACTTGGTCTGTTCGGCCATGGTCTGGCCGAGGCGCCCGGTCATGGCGTCGAGCCGTTGTCCGAGCGACTGGGTGAGCTCGGCCTGCCGCGCCCCGAACACCTCGGCGATGGCGCCCATGCGCCCCTGCATCTCGGCCTGCGCCTGCAAGACGTCGGCGATGCGCGCCTCGGTGTCGCGGGCGTGGTCGGCGGCTTCCGCCGCGGCAACCGCGCGCGCCTTGCCCGCGCGCCACAGCGCGATGACGAGCGCCGTGAAGACCACGACCAGCAGGATCGCGCCGAAGCCAAGCACGTGGCCGAGCGTGATCGTGGAGGCGCCGAGCCACGCGACCGGTTGCGAAAGGATGGAGGTCATGTCGTTCATACGCGCAGCATAACCGATTCGGCCTCCTGGCACAGATCAAAACGTGAACAGGTTGAAGCTGTCCCGGTTGACGCTAGTCAAGCGAGGTCTTAGGTGAGACGCCATGTCGATCAAGCCGCTCATCATCCTTCCCGATCCCGTCCTGCGCCAGGTTTCCAAGCCGGTGGAACGCGTCGATGCCGATCTGCGCAAGCTCGCCGACGACATGCTGGAGACCATGTATGACGCCCCGGGCATCGGGCTGGCGGCGATCCAGGTCGGCGAACCCCGGCGGTTGCTGGTCATCGACCTCGCCAAGGAAGGCGAGGAGCCTCAGCCGCATGTCTTCATCAATCCGGAGGTGCTGGAGAGTTCCGACCAGCGTTCCGTCTATGAGGAAGGCTGCCTTTCGATCCCCGACTACTACGCCGAGGTCGAGCGCCCGGCCTCGGTGCGGGTGAAATATCTCGACCGCGACGGCAAGCTTCAGGAAATGCAGGCGGAAGGCCTGATGGCCACCTGCCTGCAGCATGAGATCGACCATCTCAACGGCGTGCTGTTCATCGACCATATCTCGAAGCTCAAGCGCGACATGGTGGTGCGGAAATTCAAGAAGCTCGCCAAGGACAAGGCGCCGGGCAAGATGGTGGGCTAAGCCTTATTCGAGTAATCCGCGCAGAACCCAATCTTTCCCTAGTTCGATGGCTTTGGAACCCAATTCCAACGCAAGTGCGCGAGATTCTGGCGAGAATATTAGGATCGCGACTACGGCAAGTGCGAGCAGCGGCGTGAGATAGATAGCGAATGCTCTCTCACTCCTTTTAGACAACTCGCCTTTCGTAAACTCCTCCTCAAGCGATATGAACTCAGCGATGGGCACACGGCGTGTCCCAAATGTCTTTTTGCGAGCTTTCATATGAATGGCTCCGAGGAGGCAAGCGGCCGAATCATACGAAGGAAGGTATTTGAACTTAGTTAACGATCAGCCCTCAGCGCAGCGAAAGCCCTTGCTATGCCCGGTTGAATAGAGCGCCTTGTCTTGATATCATGATATCAAATCGGAGGTTGGCCGTGAGTGATATGCTAATCCGAAATGTTCCCGAGCCGCTAAAGCGCGAAATTGAGCGGGCTGCCCGAAAGGTTGGCCAGAGCTTATCGGGCAAAGCCATCGATCTTTTATGGAAGGGCATGATTGCGGAGAAGGAGGCGAGGCTGGAACCTAACCTATCAGCATGGGACAGTATTCGCTCTGCATTTGCAAACGAAAGCGCAATTGACAATGAATTTGCCGATATAATGGCCGAAATCGAAGCCGAGAGGAAACAAGACTTTGGTCGCCGGATCGAGGATTTCGAGTGATAATCCTTGATACCAATGTGGTCTCTGAAGCGAGCAGAACGACACCCGACCCGAAGGTGGTCGAATGGTTTGGCAAACAAGAGCTTCTCGATCTCTATCTCTGCGGCCCAGTCGTAATGGAGCAATCCTTTGGTGCCGAGAGGTTTTTGAACAAAACAGGATCCGAACGCCATATTCGCGCGCTAGACCATCTGATCTCGGAGCAGTTCGCAGGCCGGATCGTTGAATTTTCTGGCCCGATTCCTCGTCTCGCTGGCAAGCTTCGGGCAAAGCGGGAAAAGATTGGTCGCCCTATCAGTCTTTCCGATGCGATGATTGCCGCGATCTGTTTGGTCCATGATGCGACGCTTGCAACCCGCAACGTGCGAGACTTCGACGAGCTTGACTTGAAGCTTGTGAATCCGTTCGAAGCGGACGCTTGAAACAGGATCGCCACGACAAAATGCCGCTTCGCGTCATCTTCATGGGCACGCCGGATTTCTCCGTGCCGACCTTGCGCGCCATCGCCGAGGCGGGCCACGAGATCGTGGGCGTCTACACGCAGCCGCCGCGCGCCGCCGGGCGGCGCGGGCTGGAACTGACGCTCTCTCCGGTGCAGCGCGAGGCCGAGCGGCTGGGGCTCGATGTACGTACGCCGACATCGCTGAAAAGCGAGGCTGAGCAGCAGGCTTTCGCTGCCTTGCGGGCCGACGTTGCCGTGGTCGTCGCCTATGGTCTGCTTCTGCCGAAGGTGGTTCTTGATGCGACCAGGCTCGGCTGTCTCAACGGCCACGCCTCGCTTTTGCCACGCTGGCGTGGTGCTGCTCCCATCCAGCGCGCGATCATGGCCGGCGATAGCGAAACCGGCATGATGGTCATGAAGATGGAAGAGGGTTTGGACACCGGACCGGTGGCATTGGTTGAAAAATGCGCCATCGCACCCGATATGACGGCCGGCGAATTGCATGACCGCCTGATGGCCCGGGGCGCTTCGCTGATGGTCGAGGCGCTCGCGCAGCTGGGGATAAATTGTCTGACATTTACCCCGCAGGCGGCGGAAGGGGTGACCTACGCCCGAAAGATCGATAAATCGGAGACACGCGTAGACTGGACGCGGCCTTCTGGCGAAGTCCACAATCACATTCGCGGCCTTTCGCCCTTCCCGGGCGCGTGGTGCGAGGTCGAAATTGGCGGCCGCATGGAGCGGCTGAAACTGCTTCGCTCGACGCTCTCGGATGGCGTCGGCGAGTCGGGAGGAATTCTCGATGACCGGCTGACGGTCGCCTGCGGATCGGGCGCGGTCAGGCTGGTCGAAGTTCAACGGGCGGGCGGAAGGCCTGCCGCCGCGCAGGAGTTTTTGCGCGGAGCCAAGATCGCAAAAGGAATGAAACTCATATGAGCATGATGTCGATACGCGCGGCGACGCCGCGGGATCGCGAGGCGATCCGTCTCGTCGAAGAGCATGCCTTTGGCCAGCAGGCGGAAGCCGGCCTGGTCGATGCCCTGGTCACCGGCGGCGACGCCGTCGTCGAGCTGGTGGCGGAAGAGGACGGCCAGGTCGTCGGCCACATCCTGTTTTCCAGGCTTTACGTGCAGAATGGCGGCAAGCGTTTCGCGGCCGTGGCGCTGGCGCCGCTGGCGGTCGAGCCCTCCTTCCACGGCACCGGCATCGGCGGCGCGCTGATCCGCGAGGCGCATATCCGCCTCAAGGAAGCCGGCGAGACGCTGGCCGTGGTTCTGGGCGACCCGACCTATTACGGCCGCTTCGGCTACACCCATGCGCGCGCTGCGGGATTCGAGAGCGAGTATCAGGGCGAGGCGCTGCAGGCCCTGGCCTGGGGCGACGCGCCCGAGACCGGCAGGCTGGTCTACGCTTCGGCCTTCACCGCTCTAGCCGCCTAGAGCAATTTCAGGAAAAGTGTGATCGGTTTTCCGTCCGGAATTGCGTAAAAACAAAGAGATAGAGTGTTTCGCCGTTTCCGTGAAACGGTGAAACGCTCTAGGCCAAGGCGAAAGCACCGCTGGCATGCCGCGTTTTCGGCTCGATATCGAATATGACGGCAGCCAGTTCGCGGGCTGGCAGCATCAGGCCGACCAGCCCTCGGTGCAGCAGGCGATCGAGCAGGCGATCGAGAAGTTCTGCGGTGAAGACCTAAGAATACGTGCCGCCGGCCGCACCGATGCCGGCGTGCACGCCACCGCCCAGGTGGCGCATCTCGATCTCGCCAAAGCGTGGTCGGGCGACAAGGTGCGCGATGCGGTCAATGCTCATTTGCAGGCGGCCGGCGCGCGCGTCGCCGTCCTGAAAGCGGCTGTCGTCGCCGACGATTTCGACGCGCGCTTTTCCGCCACCGGCCGCCACTATCTCTATCGCATCTTGAACCGTCGCGCGCCTCCGGCGCTGGAAAAGGGCAAGGTCTGGTGGGTGCCGAAGCGGCTCGATGCCGAGGCCATGCATGAGGCGGCCAAGGTGCTGCTTGGAAAGCATGACTTCACCACCTTCCGCTCCACCCAGTGCCAGGCCGAAAGCCCGGTCCGCACGCTCGACCGCCTCGAAGTCGGCCGCGATGGCGATTTCATCGAGGTGCGCAGCTCGGCACGCTCCTTCCTGCACAACCAGGTTCGCTCGATGGTCGGCTCGCTGAGGCGCGTCGGCGACGGCTCCTGGGGCGCCGCCGATCTCAAGACGGCGCTCGAAGCCCGCGACCGCGCCGCCTGCGGCCAGGTGGCGCCGCCGGACGGGCTGTTTCTCGTCGGGGTCGATTATCCCGAGGCGTCCGGCAAATCCGCTACCGACACCTAACCCGTCGTGCTGTCCGGTATGTCTATGCCGAGCAGCGCCTGCAGGCCGAACAGGACGAGCAGCGAGGCAATGAACATGCCGACGAACACGGCCGTGCCCACCGCGGCGCCCTTGCCGATGGTTGCGTTGGTCATGCGCCAGGTCAGCACCATCGACAGGGCGAACAGAACCAGCGACACCAGGCTGGTGATCTCGCTGCTGGAGGGGAGGAAGAGCCTGAGCAGCGCGGAGGGCAGCATCAGCCAGGCGATGATTGCCGACGTCCAGTTGGAGGCGACGACATAATGGACGAAGCGGCCGCCGATGCCGGCACGCGGCGCGACCAGCGCCAGCGCCACCAGCGGCAGCACCCAGGAGCCGAGATCGACCGTCGCCAGCCTAATCAGCATGCCGAGGCGTCCGGCGAAGGCGTCCGGATCGCCGATCTCGTTGGCGATCCCGACCCAGCCGACGATCAGTGCCGGCGCCGCCACGATGATGGCGAAGAAGGAATTCCAGAATCCGTCCGCCGAAAGGTCGAGCAGGCGCAACCCGTCGGCCTTGCCGAACATCAGTCGCCAGGCGCCGGCCAGCGAAGCGTAGGTTTCGTCCGCCGAAAGCATGGTCACGAAAGGCCCTGTCCGAACCAGTCTTCGATGAAGCGTTCGTAGATTTGCGTCAGCGTCTCTAGATCGGCAAGGGCGACGCGCTCGTCGACCATATGCATGGTCTTGCCGACCAGGCCGAACTCGACCACCGGGCAATAATCCTTGATGAAGCGCGCGTCAGACGTGCCGCCGGAGGTGGAGAGCGCCGGCGTCTTGCCGACCACCGCCTTGACCGAGCTGCTCAGCGTGTCGATCAGCCTGTCGTCACGGGTCAGGAAGACATGGCTCGGCCGGTCGCGCCAGACGAGCTCGTAGTCGACCGGCGTCTTCTTGCCCGGCCGGTACTTCTTGCGTCCGGCGGCCTGGTCGAGCCGGTTGTGGATCTCGGCCTGCACCGATTCGGCGTCCCAGGTGTCGTTGAAGCGGATGTTGAAGGTGGCGGTCGCCTTGGCCGGGATGACGTTGGTCGCCGGATTGCCGACATCGATCGACGTCACTTCCAGATTGGTCGGCTGGAAATCCCTGGTTCCCTTATCGAACACCGGATGGAGCAGCGCGTCGACAAGGCTCATCAGCCCGCGCACCGGGTTGTCGGCGAGCTGCGGATAGGCGGCATGGCCCTGGCGGCCGTTCACGGTCACGCTCCCCGACAGCGAACCGCGCCGGCCGATCTTGATCATGTCGCCGAGCGCGTCCGGATTGGTCGGCTCGCCGACGATCGAGGCGTCCCACTTCTCGCCCTTGGCCGCCGCCCAGTCGAGCAGCTTGGTGGTGCCG
>NZ_RZTO01000336.1:0-6112 GCF_003997225.1 Mesorhizobium sp. M2C.T.Ca.TU.002.02.1.1 | reverse complement strand
CTCTTGCTTGCCGTAATTCCGGACGGAAAACCGCGATGCACTTTTCCTGGAATTGCTCAAAGTGACCGCGCCAGCCGCTCTCTCAGGCGCGGCGCTGCAAAATCGAGGAAGGCGCGCAGCTTCACCGGCAACCGGCCCTGGCCGGCATGGACGAGGCTCACCGGCCAGGGCGGTGGCTCGAACGGCTCCAGCACCACCCGCAGCGCGCCGGCGCGCACGGCGGCGTCCGCCTGGTAGGAGAGCACTTTTGTCAGGCCGAGGCCGGCAATCGCGGCATCGATCGCCGCTTCGGCGGTGTTGACCTGCAGGCGCGAGCGGACCGGGACCGTGGTTTCCGTCTTGCCAGAGCCAAAACTCCATGTCGCGGGAGCGGCGAGACCTTCGAAGGTGACGCAGTTGTGGCCCGCGAGATCCTGCGGTTTCTCCGGCGTGCCGTGCATGGCGAGATAGGCGGGGCTTGCGCAGACGACGCGACGGATCGAGCCGACGCGGATTGCGACCATGGCCGAACCCTGCAGCTCGCCGATGCGCACCGCCAGATCGATATGCTCCTCGGCCAGCTGAGTGATCCGGTCGGACAAGGTCAGGCGGATATCCACTTGCGGATAGATGGCGAGAAAGGCGGTGATCACCGGCAGCACATGCAGGCGGCCGAAGACGACCGGCGCCGTGATGACCAGCTCGCCGGTCGGGCTCGAATATTCGCCGGCCGCGGTGCGTTCGGCTTCGCTCACCTCGTCGAGGATGCGGCGGCAGGCGGTGAGATAGGATTGGCCGGCATCGGTGAGCGTCAGGCGACGCGTCGAGCGGTTGAGCAGGCGCGTCTTCAAATGCTTCTCCAGGTCGGTGAGCTTGCGGCTCACCGTCGCCAGCGGCACGCCGGCGCGCCTGGCTGCAGCGGAAAGGCTGCCGGCCTCCACGGTGGCGACGAACAGGGACATGGCGTCGAGACGGTCCATGATTCTTCCAAAAACTGGAAAGATGGATTGCGAATATGCGCTCTACATCCGATTTTCGGAAGAGGCTAAATGACATGCTATCCTGGTCCAAGGAGCGCCGGCATGCACGAATTCACCAGCGACGTCGCCTTCACGCCGACCGTCAAGGCCATTCAGTCCCGCAAGGGATCGCGCGAGTCCTATGCGCGCGTCGAGCAGCGCGGCGGCTGGCGGGCGACGATCACGCCCGACCTTGCCGCCCTCATCGAGGCGCAGACCAGCGTGTTCCTGGCGACGGCGAACGCCGAAGGCCAACCCTACATCCAGCATCGCGGCGGGCCGGCCGGCTTCCTCAAGGTGCTGGACGAGCACATGATCGGCTTCGCGGACTTTTCCGGCAACCGGCAGTTCATCACCCAGGGCAATCTCGATGACAACGACCAGGCCTTCCTGTTCCTGATCGACTACATGCTCAGGCAGCGGATCAAGATCTGGGGCAGGGCTCGGGTCGTCGAAAATGACCCGGAGCTGACGGCGAAGCTGATGCCGGCGGACTACAAGGCACGGCCGGAGCAGGCGATCCTGTTCACGGTCACGGCCTGGGATGCCAATTGCCCGCAGCACATACCGCAGCGCTTCGAGGCGGCGGATGTCGCGGCGGCACTGGCCGAGCGCGACCGGCGCATCGCCGGCCTGGAGCAGGAGATTGCCCGCTTACGCGGTAATGCGGCGGCTAAGGTCTAGTTCTTCACAACGGTCGATGCTTCCGCCAGCGTGACGCCCTCGGGCGTCGTGCGCAGCGGCAGGACGCCGCGCGCCAGCGACAGCACATATTTGCTGTATTCGGTGAGCAGCACGCGCAGCGCCTCCGGCTTGGTCAGCCAGCCGCCATTGCCGAGATTGGTGTTGACCACCGGATAGGGCTCGAGCCGCGCGCCATGCAGCAGCCGGCCCATCTCGAGCAGGCTGCGCGGCATGTGGTAATTGTTGGTGACGATGATGATGCTGCCATAGGCGTGGTTCTCCACCCATTTGGCGCTTTCCTCGGCATTGCCGATGGTATCGAGCGCGGCGCGGTCGATATCGACGCAACAGGAGAAGAGCTGCTTGTCGCCGCCCATCGCCGCCTGCAGCTGGCGCCTTGTGGCCGAGGGATGGACACCGCTGATCAGCAATCGCTCGCCCTTGCCGGAGGCCAGCAGATCCATCGCCGCGTCGAGCCGCGACTGCCCGCCCGTGAGCACGATGATGGCGTCGGCCCTGGCCGGATTGGTCGGCGTCGTCATGTGGCTGACCTTGTCGGCGAACCAGCCGAAGCCGCCGGCAAAAAGCACCAGCGCGGCGAGAACCGCGAAACCGCAGACGCGCAAGGCGAGCCGCAAACGACCAAGCCCGGCGGGGGCAGCGCTGCGCGCACGCATCGCCGGCATCCGTCCAACCGTATCGATCGAATCCCGCGCTTCCATCATCCCCAGGTTAATCCTGAAAGCATCGCATGGTTAACTCCGAAATGCGGCGTTTGATGGGTAAGACGCGCACATTGCGTTACGGCAGGTGTCCCGTGTGTGATCGTTGTCTTATATAGCGCTTGCGCCGGCTTTCGGATTGAGCTCATGGATCAGCCCGCATCCGGTTGGCGAACGTCGATGTCGCTGAGATAGGCGACGACGGTGGCGTGCGAGGTCGCCGCGGTCAGCGCGCCGATCACCAGCACCATGAGGCCGACGCCGAAATAGCCGGCGGAGCCGATGGCGAAATTGCCGAACAAAGCGGTCGCCTGGTCGGCCTCAGGCGTGGCCATGTTGCGCGACGACCACCAGGAAAACACGATGAAGACGAGGATCGCGAGCGCGCCGCCGGCGGCCGCGCCCTTCATGCCGGTGACCAGGAAATGCCAACGGAACTCGCGCGCGATGAAGCGCGCCTCGGCGCCGACGAAATGCAGCACCTCGATGATATGGCCGTTGCCGGCCATGGCGCCGCGCGTGGCGAACACGACCGTCAGCACGGTCGCCGAGAGCATCAGCACCAAGACGGCGATGCCGATCGTCACCGTCGTGTGCGCCATGGCGACAAGGCGGTCGACCCAGGTGCGATGGTCGTCGAGCGCCGCGGTCGGGATCTTGGGCGCGATGGCGGCGCGCATGGCGGCGAAGTCCGGCGGGCTGGCCTCGTCGATGGTGACGATGATGAGGCGCGGCACCGGCAGCTCGTCGATGTTGAGGCCGCTGCCCAGCCATGGTTCCAGAAGGCGCGCGGTCGCGTCGCGGTCGATGATCTTGGTGCCCTTCACGCCGGGGAACTCGCTGGCGATCTGCGAGGCCTGCGCAAGGGCCGCCTCCATGTCGAGACCGTCGGCCGGCTTGATCTGGATCGTCGCCTCGCGCGAGATCTGGTTCTCCCAGACCGATGCGGTGTCACGCACCAGCGTGACCGCGCCGAAGGTGAGGCAGGACAGGAAAGTCATGATGGCGATGACCAGCACCAGCGCCCGGCCGGCGATGTTCTGCGCCGGCACGATCGGCGCCGTCTTGCGCTGGACACGCCGGATCGTCGGCGGCGCCTCGGCGTCGGCTTCATCGTGCAGGTGATCGGCTGGAAGGTCAGTCATAGACGTCCAACCTTCCGCCAGCCAGAATCATGCGGCGCGCATCGACCTGCTCCATCAGGCCAAGGTCGTGGGTGGCGATCACCACGGCGGTGCCCAGCCGGTTCAATTCGATGAACAGCCTGAGCAGCCGGCGCGCCAGAGGCGGGTCGACATTGCCGGTCGGCTCGTCGGCCAAAAGGATTTCCGGCTGCTCTATCAGCGCGCGGGCGATCGCGGCGCGCTGCTTCTCGCCCCCGGACAGCACCGGCGGCAGCACATGCATGCGGTCGCCGAGGCCGACCCATTTCAGAAGCTCGGTCACGTCGGTGCGGTAGCTCGCTTCCTCGCGCCCGCGCACGCGCAAGGGCAGCGCGACATTCTCGTACGTCGTCATGTGGTCGAGCAGACGGAAATCCTGGAACACCACGCCGATGCGGCGGCGCAGCAACGGCAGTTCGCCGCGCGAGATGCGCGAGCGGTCCTTGCCGAAGATGGTGATCAGGCCGCGCGTCGGCTTCAGCGACATGAACAAAAGGCGCAGCAAGGTCGTCTTGCCGGCGCCCGAAGGGCCGCTCAAGAACTGAAAGGAGCGCTCCGGAATGTGCAGGGAAATGTCGCGGAGGATCTCCGGACCCATGCCATAGCGGAGGCCGACATTTTCGAAGCGGATCACGTTCGGCGACCTGAAACTCTCGGCGGCGACGCGCCACAATCTACTTTAACAGACCATCGGCCGGCATGGTTAACCGGCGGTTAATTTTGTGACGTTCAGCGTGCATCAAAGCCATTCCGGTGGGGAAGCGTTAACCAATTCCGTTTACGCAAAAGAAACGAAGATTGCACTGGTGCCGCAATGGCTGACGAGAGAACCGCGCGCCCTGTTTCCGGCGAAATCATGACCGGTTCGACGACAAATGCCGCGCCGGAGCGCGTCATGTCCGGCGCGACCGACATCGTCGATGCCGACTATGTAGTGCTGCCGCGTTTTGTCGCGCACCCTGAATCGTCGACAGCGCCCGCGCCGCCGCAGATTCCTTCCTCGCCATCGATCGAAGGCATGGGCATGCTGCGCAAGCCGGAAGCCGCGCCGTCGCGCTCCTCGCGAGGCGGCCCGCTGTTCTGGGTCGCCGGCGTCGGCATAGCGCTCGCCTCCTTCTGGGTGTCGGGTGGTCATGCGCTGGTCCGGCAAAGCCCCTTTTGGACGACCGCCGCGCCGGCGAGCGCGCTCACCATTTCCGGCGTGACGTCGCGCATCGACGCGTCGGGCTTGAAGCCGGTGCTGTTCGTGGATGGCGAGGCGGCGAATGACGGGATGAAGTCGGAAACGCTGCCGCCGCTCGAAATCCGCGTCACCGACAACAACGCCAATATCATCCGCTACAGGCTGGGGACATCCAACCGTTCCCTGGGGCCCGGCGAAAGATTCGGCTTTTCCAGCCGCCTCGATGTGCCTAAAGACGGCATCAAAGCCGTGGCAGTCGTCTTCGCCGGCTAGGTGTGTCGATATTCGGCTGGATGCCGGCCTGACTTATATCTCGCCATATCGGCAGGATCGGCGCCAAGGCGATTTTGAAGGAAAAGCTATGCCAGTTGTGCGCGGTAAGGACATCGAGGTTCTGTTTTCGGCGTCGGCGATCGCGCGCCGCAATCTCGAGCTCGCCAAGGAAATCGCCGGGCGCGACTACCACGACCTCTTGGTGATCTCGATCCTCAAGGGCTCGTTCGTCTTCGCCGCCGATCTCATCCGCGCCATGCATGATGTCGGCCTGTCGCCGGAAGTCGAGTTCATCTTCATTTCGAGCTATGGCGCCGGCACCACGAGCGGCGAGGTCAGGGTGCTGCGCGACATCGACAACGAGGTCGCCGGCCGCGACGTGCTGTTGATCGACGACATACTGGAATCCGGCAAGACGCTTTCCTTCACCCGCGATCTGATGCTTTCGCGCGGCGCCAGGAGCTGCGCCATCGCCGTGCTGCTCGACAAGCGCATGCGCCGCCAGACCGCGCTCAACGCCGATTATGTCGGCTTCGACTGTCCGGACTATTTCGTCGTCGGCTACGGCATGGATGTCGCCCACGCGTTCCGCGAACTGCCGTTTGTCGGGGTGGTGAAGGGCGACGCCTGAAAGGACGCCAGCGTCCTTCCGAAAAGGCGCCGATCGTTAGAATTTTCAGAAAACATCAACGTTTCGGCGGCATCTATCTCGGCATGGCAAAGCTTCTGATCGTCGAGGACGATGAGTCCGTCCGCACCCTCGCCGCCCGCGCGCTCGAGCGCGACGGCCATAATGTCACCGTCGCCACCGACGGCGCGCAGGGGCTGGATATGATCCGGCAGGCCCGCGGCGGCTACGACCTTGTGGTGTCCGACATCCGCATGCCGGAAATGGACGGCATCGAGATGGCGACAGCCGCCGCAAGAGAGTTCCCGGTGATGAGAATCATGCTGATGACCGGCTATGCCGACCAGCGTGAGCGCGCCGAGGAGCTCAACGGCATCATCCTCGACGTCGTGCAGAAGCCGTTCACGCTGGCCGAGATCCGCACCCGCGTCGGCAAGGCATTAAGCTGCTTCGCTTGAGAC
>NZ_RZTO01000335.1:0-6129 GCF_003997225.1 Mesorhizobium sp. M2C.T.Ca.TU.002.02.1.1 | reverse complement strand
TGCCAGAACCGTCGCGCCGCTTGACGAGCGGCGCCCGGCACCGCTAACACGTGGCGCGCCAAAATCGGCAGCCCTGCCGATCTTTTTTCAAGAGGGGACACCCGTGACGCGGCAGAATTATCTCTTCACCTCGGAATCCGTCTCCGAGGGCCATCCCGACAAAGTCTGTGACCGTATCTCCGACGAGATCGTCGATCTGGTCTATCGCGAAGCCAAGAAGACGGGCATGGATCCGTGGAAGGTGCGCGTCGCCTGCGAGACGCTGGCCACCACCAACCGTGTCGTCATCGCCGGCGAGGTCCGCGTCCCCGAAACGCTTTTGAAGAAGGACAAGGCGGGCAACATCCTCAAGGATGCGTCCGGCCACCCCGTGGTCAACCCGACCAAATTCAAGTCGGTTGCCCGCAAGGCGATCCGCGAGATCGGCTACGAGCAGTCCGGCTTCCACTGGAAGACCGCCAAGATCGACGTGCTGCTGCATGGCCAGTCGCCCGATATCGGCCAGGGCGTCGACAACGCTGCCGACCGGCAGGGCGAGGAAGGCGCCGGCGACCAGGGCATCATGTTCGGCTACGCCTGCCGGGAGACGCCCGACCTGATGCCGGCGCCGATCTATTACAGCCACAAGATTCTCGAATTGCTGGCGACGGCGCGCCATGAAGGCAATGGCGAGGCCGGCAAGCTCGGCCCGGATGCCAAGAGCCAGGTCACTGTGCGCTATGCCGACGGCAAGGCGGCCGAGGTCACGCAGATCGTGCTCTCCACCCAGCATCTCGATGCGAGCTGGGACTCCAAGAAGGTCCGCAAGGTGGTCGAGCCCTATATCCGCGAGGCGCTTGGCGATCTGAAGATCGCCGAGGACTGCAACTGGTACATCAACCCGACCGGCAAGTTCGTCGTCGGCGGGCCTGACGGCGACGCCGGCCTCACCGGCCGCAAGATCATCGTCGACACCTATGGCGGCGCGGCTCCGCACGGTGGCGGCGCCTTCTCGGGCAAGGACACCACCAAGGTCGACCGTTCGGCGGCCTATGCGGCGCGCTACCTTGCCAAGAACGTGGTGGCAGCCAAGCTCGCCGACCGCTGCACCATCCAACTCTCCTACGCCATCGGTGTCGCCCAGCCGCTGTCGGTCTATGTCGACCTGCACGGCACTGGCAAGGTTGACGAATCGAAGCTTGAAGAGGCGCTGCGCAAGGTGATGGACCTGTCACCGTCGGGCATCCGCCGTCACCTCGACCTCAACAAGCCGATCTACGCAAAAACTTCGTCCTACGGCCATTTCGGCCGCAAGGCCGGTCGCGACGGTTCCTTCTCCTGGGAGAAGACCGATCTCGCCAAGGCGCTCAAGGACGCCGTCGCCGCCTGACGCCAGCGAACGCAAAGGACAGGCCGAGCCGGGCGACCGAAGGATTCTTCGGCCGCCGGCACGGCAAGACCATACGCCCGCAGCAGGCGATCGCCCTCGAAAGCGGCTTGCGCGAATATCGGCTCGACCTGACGGCGGAAGTGCCGGCGGATCTAAGGACCTTGTTCAAAGCCGAGGTTTCGGCGCTTCAGCTGGAGATCGGCTTTGGCGGCGGCGAGCATCTCCTGCACCGCGCCAAGGAAGCGCCGGGGACCGGCTTCATCGGCGTCGAGCCCTTCGTCAACGGCATGGCCAAGATGATGACGGCGCTCGGCAAGGCGCCGCTTGCCAATCTCAGGGTCTATGACGACGACGCCACGCGCCTGCTCGACTGGCTGCCGTCAGGCTCGCTCGACGGCATTGACCTGCTTTATCCCGATCCGTGGCCGAAGAAGAAGCACTGGAAGCGCCGCTTCGTCGGTGCCGCCAATCTCGGCCGCTTCGCCCGCGTCCTGAAGCCGGGCGGCAGGTTCCGCTTCGCCTCCGACATCGACAGCTATGTCAACTGGACGCTGCTTGCCAGCCGCGCTCACGGCGCCTTCGAGTGGCAGGCTGGAGAGGCCGCGGATTGGCATCGACCCTATGAGGGTTGGCCCGGCACGCGTTACGAGGCCAAGGCGATACGCGAGGGACGGCGGCCGGCTTATCTGACCTTTATTCGGAGATAGGTGGCGACCGTGCCTTTGTATTACATTTAGCGCTACAAATCGCTGAATTGCCGGTACGGAGACAGTTATGGCCGACCCGGTCGAACGCAAGGAATACCCGATCTTGATACGGCTGCCGGAAGCGGACATGGCGATGGTCGATCGCGCCGCCAGTCTGCGAGGCCGGTCCCGCACGGATTTCGTGCGCGATGCCGCCGTGCGCGCGGCCGAGGATGTGCTGATGGACAACCGTCTTGTCCGCATGAGCCCGGAAGGGTTTGCGGAGTTCATGGACGTTCTGTCGGCCCCGGTCGCCCCCGTTCCCGATATGGTGGAATTGGCCAAGCGGCCCGCTCCCTGGGAAGCCGGCCACACCACAAAGCGCTGACCCGAGGCCTTATCGGCTCCCAAACCGCTTGCCGCAGTTCCACGACGTGTCCGGATTTTCCACTGGGAAGCGTGCATTGACGAACCATCTTGGTTCCATCACATTCATAGTGAACCAGAGCGGAGACAGGATTATGAGTGCCTTCACCGTACGACTTCCCGATGAGACCGTGGCCAAGCTCGATCAACTGGCGGAGAAGGTTGATCGCTCTCGTTCCTATGTCGCGGCTCAGGCGATCGAAGACTATGTTGCCAGGGAAGAATGGCAACTCGCCGAGATCGAGGCCGGCCTCGAGGAAGCCGACCGAGGAGAATTTGCAAGTGAGAAGGATCTGGCCGGCGTCATAGCGAAATACGTCAAACCGGCCTCCGGGCGATGAAGCGGATCCGCTGGACGGAGCGCGCGCTGCGCCGTCTCGACCAGATTGGCGCTTTCATCGAAAAGGACAATCCAACAGCCGCTGCACGGGTCGTCGTCCGCATTGTTTCTGTCGTGGACAATCTTGCCGAACATCCGGCGATGGGCCGCGTCGGGCGGGTGAAAGGGACACGAGAGCTGGTCTTGGCCGATATCCCATACATAATTCCCTACCGTGTTGTCGGCGACGAGATCGAGATACTCACCGTGATGCATGCAGCCCAGCGATGGCCGCGACAATTATAGGCATCGCCGCAAGCCCTTGCCTGCAGGCTTGAAACGCCGGCGGCAATCGTCTATATCAACCTCAAATTCTTGGTCGGTATGACGAAGAGTGGGTCCACCCGGTCCCGCTCTTTTTTGTTACCCGCCGGCCGGAACGCAAAAAAGCGACAGGGATCTGATGACTGCAGCGGCAAGCGAGGCCGACGACCGTATCATCCGCGAAAGCGGCATCGATGCGCGCATTGCGCTGATCGTGCAGCCGGTGCTCAAGGCCATCGGCTTCCGTCTCGTGCGGGTGCAACTGACCGGCCAGAACGGGTTGACGCTGCAGATCATGGCCGAACGCGAAGACGGCACGATGACCGTCGAGGATTGCGAAGAGGTCAGCCGCGCCGTGTCGCCGGCGCTCGATGTCGAGGATCCGATCGAAAAGGCGTATCATCTCGAAGTGTCCTCGCCCGGTATCGACCGGCCGCTGGTGCGCAAGTCGGATTTCACCACCTGGACCGGCCATCTGGTCAAGCTCGAGACGTCGGTTCTCGTCAGCGACCGCAAGCGCTTCAAGGGCAAGATCGCCGAGGCCGACGCCGACGGCATCCTTATCGAGCGCGACAAGGCGGCCTATGGCGAGGAGCCGACGGTGCGCGTGCCTTACGACGCGATCGCCGAGGCCCGGCTGGTGCTGACCGACGATCTCATCCGCGATGCCCTGTCGAAGGACAACCGGGCGCGCAAGGAAGCCAGGAAACGCCGCGGCGAAGCGCAAGACGCCGGCGCGGACGAAGAAAACGAAACCGAACAGGAAAGTTGATTGAGTAGCCGGGCCATGCGCCCGGCGCGAAATCGGGAGAAAGACGATGGTTGTAAGCGCCAACAGGCTTGAACTGCTGCAGATCGCCGACGCGGTCGCGCGTGAAAAGTCGATCGACAAGTCGATCGTCATCGCCGCCATGGCCGATGCGATCCAGAAGGCGGCGCGCTCCCGCTATGGCCAGGAGACCAACATCCGCGCCGACATCAACCCTAACACCGGCGAGATGAAGCTGCAGCGGCTGATGGAAGTGGTCGAGAAGGTCGAGGACTACGCCACGCAGATCGCGCTTTCCTCGGCGCGCGAGCGCAATCCCGACGCCCAGCTCGGCGACTTCATCGCCGAGCAGCTGCCGCCCATGGATTTCGGCCGCATCGCCGCCCAGTCGGCCAAGCAGGTCATCGTGCAGAAGGTGCGCGAGGCCGAGCGTGATCGCCAGTATGACGAATACAAGGACCGCATCGGCGAGATCGTCAACGGCACCGTCAAGCGCGTCGAATACGGCAATGTCATCGTCGATCTCGGCCGTGGCGAGGCGATCATCCGCCGCGACGAGCTGATCCCGCGCGAGAACTACAAATATGGCGACCGCGTGCGGGCCTATGTCTATGACGTGCGCCGCGAGCAGCGCGGGCCGCAGATCTTCCTGTCGCGCACCCATCCGCAGTTCATGGCCAAGCTCTTCACCATGGAAGTGCCGGAAATCTACGACGGCATCATCGAGATCAAGTCGGTCGCCCGCGATCCGGGCTCGCGCGCCAAGATCGCCGTCATCTCGCGCGACAGCTCGATCGATCCGGTCGGCGCCTGCGTCGGCATGCGCGGCAGCCGCGTCCAGGCGGTTGTCGGCGAGTTGCAGGGCGAGAAGATCGACATCATTCCGTGGTCGCCTTCGGCCGCTTCCTTCATCGTCAACGCGCTGCAGCCTGCCGAGGTCGCCAAGGTGGTGCTCGACGAGGACGCCGAGCGCATCGAGGTGGTGGTGCCGGACGACCAGCTGTCGCTGGCCATCGGTCGTCGCGGCCAGAACGTGCGCCTCGCCTCGCAGCTCACCGGCTGGGATATCGACATCCTGACCGAGCAGGAGGAGAGCGAGCGTCGGCAGAAGGAATTCGTCGAGCGTTCGGCGCTTTTCATGGAAGCTCTCGACGTCGACGAGATGGTTGGCCAGGTGCTCGCCTCCGAAGGCTTCACCAGCGTCGAGGAAGTCGCCTATGTCGACTCGGACGAAATCTCCTCGATCGATGGCTTCGACGAGGACACCGCCTCGGAAATCCAGACCCGCGCCCGCGAATACCTGGAAAAGATCGAGGCCGAGCATGACGAAAAGCGCAAGGCGCTGGGCGTCAAGGACGAGCTGCGCGAGATTCCCGGCATCACCACCGCCATGATGGTGACGCTCGGCGAGGACGGCGTGAAGACCATCGAGGACTTCGCCGGTTATGCCGCGGACGACCTGATCGGCTGGAAAGAGCGCAAGGACGGCGAGACCAAGGTGTATCCGGGCGTGCTCGCCAGCCACGGCGTCTCACGCGCCGAGGCCGAGCAGATGGTGCTTGCCGCCCGCAAGCAGGCCGGCTGGATCACCGAGGAAGAACTCGCCGCCGAAGAGGCCGCGGCCGACGAAACCGTCGGTGCGTGAGGTGACCACCAATCGCAAAGCCCGTGGACGAGATGAACGATCGCACTTGCATCGTTACGCGCAGGCAGGCCGAAGCGGATGAACTGATCCGCTTCGTCGTCGGCCCGGATTCGGCCGTCGTTCCGGACATCAAGAGAAATCTGCCTGGCCGCGGTTGCTGGGTCACCGCCGATCGCCTACATATCGAAAAGGCAGCGGCGAAGAACCTGTTTGCCCGTGCTTTCAAGGCGCAGGTGACCGTTCCGGCCGACATTGGCGGCATGGTCGACGGGCTGCTTTCCAGATCCGCTCTGGGCATGCTTGGCCTTGCTCGCAAGGCGGGCGCCGTCGTTCTTGGCGCCGCCAAGGTCGAGGCCGCGGTGCGCGACGGGCAGGCGCTGCTTGTGCTGCATGCGACCGAGGCTTCGGACGATGGCGTCCGCAAGATCAGTCAGGCGCGGCGGGCGACCGTCCATCTCGGCGGCCCCGCCATCCTTGCCTACAAACTTTTCCCTGAGGCCGAGTTGAGCTTGGCATTGGGGGGTACAAATGTGATACATGCTGCCGTCCTCGCGCAGGACGCGGGACTGGCGGTTGAGAAGCGCGTTGTTG